>JANYEF010000248.1 GCA_025363325.1 Nitrospira sp.
CTTTGTCGCATCCGATGTCATGGCGATGCTCGCTCATACCCGTGACGTGACCTACCTTGAAGAGGGCGATGTGGCGGTCGTGACCGCGACGGATATCCATTTCACCGATATCGAGGGACGTCCTGTAAAACGGAAACCGACTAAGATTACCTGGGATGCCTCCGCGGCGGAAAAGAGCGGATTCCCGCACTTCATGTTGAAGGAGATTCACGAACAGCCGCAGACGATTCTCGACACGATGCGCGGCCGCTACTCCTACGATACCGGCGAGGCGGATTTGCCGGATATCGGATTGACGCCGAAAGAGTTTGCCGCCGTTGGCCGGATCTGGATCGTGGCCTGTGGTACCTCGTGGCACTCGGGGCTGGTCGGGAAGTATCTGCTGGAGGAGATGGTCCGTACTCCGGTGCAAGTCGATATCGGCAGCGAATTCCGCTATCGTGACCCGCTGGTCGGTAAAGACGATCTCTTTATTACAATCTCGCAGTCCGGCGAGACGGCGGACACGCTGGCCGCCGCGCGTGAAGCGAAGGAAAAAGGGGCGCGTGTCGTCTCGATCGTGAACGTAGTGGGCAGTACCCTGGCCCGCGAATCAGACGGCGTCCTGTACACGCATTGCGGGCCTGAAATCGGAGTTGCCTCGACCAAAGCCTTCACCGCGCAGCTCACGGCGCTCTATATGCTGGCGCTGCATTTGGGTCGTGTGCGTGGAACCCTGTCTGTTGCGGATGGCAAGGCCTGGCTCGATCGCCTTGTCCGGCTTCCGGTATTGGTCGAGCGGGTGCTCGGTCGCGAGGCGGAGATTGTCGCGATTGCCAAGCGGTATCACAAGAAGCGGAACTTCTTGTTCCTCGGTCGCGGCATCAACTTTCCGATCGCGCTCGAAGGAGCGCTAAAGCTGAAAGAGGTTTCGTACATTCATGCGGAAGGTTACGCCGCGGGAGAGATGAAACATGGCCCGATCGCGCTCATCGATAAGGACATGCCGGTGGTTGTGTTGGCACCGAAGGACCGGTTGTACGAAAAGACCGTGAGCAATCTGATGGAAGTGAAAGCCCGGCATGCGCCAGTCATTGCGTTCGTGGCGGAAGGTGAGCGGGAGTTGGGGAAGATCGCCGATGCGGTATTCACGATTCCCGATACACATCCACTGCTCTCGCCGATTTTGTTTACGATTCCACTGCAGCTCTTGGCGTATCATATTGCCGTGATGCGAGGCGCGGATGTGGATCAGCCAAGGAACTTGGCCAAAAGCGTGACGGTCGAGTAAGCAGGGATCGTTTGTCTGGTTTGTCTCGTTCATTTGGTTGAACCAGATAGACAAAACAAACTAAACAAACCAGAGGAACCATCGCATGGAAATTACGCAGCAAGAAGTTGAGAAAGTCGCGAAGCTGGCCCGGCTGGAATTGACGGATATTGAGAAGGCGGCGTTTGCGAAACAGTTGAGCCAGATCCTCACGCATGTGGAGACATTGAAGCAGTACGACACCACAGGCGTCGAACCGACGGCGACGGTGCAGGGGCAAGTCAATGTGTTCCGTCCCGATATTGCGCGACCATCCCTGTCCGTCGAGTGTGCAGTGGCCAACGCGCCGGAGTCGGCCGACGGGTTCTTTGTGGTTCCCAAAATTATTGAAGACCGTGAACGGTGATGAGTGATGCGTGATGAGTTGGAATACATGAGGGCGTCTCAAGCCTGAACACACGTCACCCATCACTGATCACCCATCACAAGGAGAAAACATGTTCAGGCAAATGTTGCGGTCGAAGATTCATCGGGCCACGGTGACGGAGTCCTGCCTCGACTACGAAGGCAGTCTGACGATCGACGAGGATTTGATGGAAGCAGCGGGGATTTTGCCCTATGAGGCGATCGTCTGTTCCAATCTGAATAATGGCGAGCGCTTCATGACCTATGCGATGGCTGGCACACGCGGTGTGGGTGAGATTATCCTCAATGGGCCGACGGCGCGGAAAGGCGCGGTTCGCGATCAGATTATCATCTTCTGTTACGAGTATTACTCAGAAGATGAAATCAAACGGCATGCTCCCAAGATCATCAAAGTCAACGAGAAGAACCGAATTATTCCCGGGAAGTCGAAGCACTGATGTCGATTCATAAACTCTCGCTTTACGAGCTCCATAAGAAGTTCACCGCCGGCGAAGTCACGGCCACGGAGATCGTTCGTGCCTATGGATTGCGGATCGGCCAGGTGGAGCCCAAGGTGAAGGCCTACATCACGCAGGCTAAAGACACGGTGGTGGCGCAGGCCGGCGCGCTTGATGCCTCCTTGAAAGGGTGGCGCAAGACGTCGCCGTTGATGGGCATGCCACTGGCGATTAAAGACAATATCTGTACTGAAGGCGTACTCACGACCTGTGCGTCCCGTATGCTCGGAAACTTCGTTCCACCATACGATGCGACCGTGATTGCCAAGCTGCGCGCGCAGGGGTATCTGCTCCTCGGGAAGACGAACCTTGATGAGTTCGCGATGGGCTCCTCAACCGAGAATTCCGCCGTTGGACCCAGCCGCAATCCATGGAATCTGCAGTGTGTGCCGGGTGGATCCAGCGGAGGATCCGCAGCGGCTGTGGCGGCCGACGAATGTGCTGCGGCGTTGGGGTCTGATACCGGCGGGTCGATCCGTCAGCCTGCGGCGTTCTGTGGGGTGGTGGGTCTCAAGCCGACCTATGGGCGGGTCTCTCGGTACGGGTTGATCGCCTTTGCCTCCTCACTCGATCAAATCGGGCCGATTACAAAAGATGTGACGGATGCTGCCTTCCTCCTTGGAGCCATTGCCGGTCACGATCCGTTGGATTCGACATCGGCTGATGTTCCGGTGCCGGACTATCTAAAGGCGCTCAAGAAGAGAGATCTCAAGAAGCTGAAGGTCGGTGTGCCGGTCGAGTTTTTTGCGGAGGGGTTGGACCCTGAAGTGGAGCAAGCCGTGCGGGCTGCGATTGAAGAATTGAAAAGCTTGGGTGGGGAGATCAAGGAAATTCAGTTGCCGCGGACAGACGCGGCGGTCGCGACGTATTATGTGATCGCCACGGCCGAGGCCAGTTCGAATCTGGCTCGATTCGATGGTGTGAAGTTCGGGCTGCGTGCCAAAGAGACCAAAGACCTGCTCGAGTTGTATATGAAGACGCGGCAGGAAGGGTTTGGACCGGAAGTGAAGCGTCGGATCATGCTGGGAACCTACGTCCTCAGTGCTGGCTATTACGACGCCTATTATGGCAAGGCGCAGGCGGTGCGAACATTGATTCGCCAAGATTTCGAGGCGGCGTTTCAGGAGGTCGATCTCATCGTGACGCCCGTGACACCCACGCCGGCATTCAAGCTCGGGGAGAAGGGCGATGACCCGCTCCAGATGTACCTGTCGGACATTTTCACCATTTCGGTGAACCTTGCCGGTGTACCGGCCATCGCGTTGCCCTGTGGATTCAGTCAGAGTGGACTTCCCATCGGGTTGCAGCTGATCGGTCGCCCCTTCGGAGAGGAGACGCTCTTGCGAGCGGCCCATGCCTACGAACAGAGTACGCAATGGCGAACGAAGAAGCCGGTGATACGGTGAGGGGTACGGGGCAGGGGGATAAAGGGGTAACGGGCTAGCTGGAGGAAAAATATGACGATCGTTGAAATCGCTGCGATCCTTGTCGCGATCGCGTTTGCAGTGTTGGTGGGCTATCTCGTGCCCGTATTAATTCAACTTCGCAAGACCGTGGCGGAGTCCGAACAGCTGTTGGCCAAAATGAACAACGACCTGCCGCCGCTGATCGGCGAGCTTCGGGCGATGAGTCACAACGTGAACGGTCTGACTGAGCAAGCTCGTGGGGCTGTCGAACATGCTGCCGTCCTCTTGCATGCGGTCGGGGAAGTGGGGGAATCGGTTCAGCACGTGCACGATATTGTGAAGGGCTCGAGCGGATCGATGTTGACCAATATGGCGAGCGTGGTAGCGGGATTGAAAGCAGCAACCCAAGTCATGAAGGAGCGGTTTCGAGAAGAAGGAGGGCATCACAATGGCGGATGATCGAGGTTCCTCAGCAGCAGCAGTCGTGCTGGTATTCCTGAGCGGCGCGGCGTTAGGTGCGGTGGCGGCGTTATTGCTGGCCCCACAGACCGGACGCGAGTCGCGCGAGCAGTTGCGGGGCTATGCCCGTCGCGCAGAAGGCGATCTTCGTGACCTGGCCGGTCGGGCAGGCGAAGCGTTCGAAGGGGTCGTGGGGGAGGGGAAAGAATTTGTAGACTCGAAAAAGTCGGTCCTGCGCGAGGCGTTTGACGTCGGTCGTGAGGCAATGCGACGGGAGCGTGATCGGTTGCGTGGAGAGGACCACGGCTAACCGATGATTTATGAAGTCGTCATTGGAGTGGAAGTGCATGCGCAGCTGCGGACGAAGTCCAAGCTATTTTGCGGCTGCGGGACGACGTTCGGGCTCACGGCCAATAGCCAGACCTGTCCCCTGTGTTTGGGACTCCCCGGCACGTTGCCGGTGCTCAACCAGGCTGCGGTCGAGATGGCGGTACGTGCGGGCTTGGCTTTGAATTGCACCATTGCGGCGAACAATCTATTCGCACGCAAGAACTACTTCTATCCGGATCTGCCCAAGGGCTATCAGATTTCGCAATACGAGGCGCCGATCTGCGAGCACGGCTGGATCGAGATTGCGGCGAGTGAAGGCAAAAGGCGCGTCCGCATCCGTCGCGCCCATCTGGAAGAAGATGCAGGAAAAAGTGTTCACGTCGTCGGCATGAACGGGAGCCGTGTCGATTTGAACCGAGCGGGAACTCCGCTGCTGGAAATCGTGACGGAGCCGGACTTGCGGTCGGCAGATGAAGTGGTGGCCTATTTGAAGGGC
>JANYEF010000253.1 GCA_025363325.1 Nitrospira sp.
TGTGAGGTAACGGTCTCTCTCGGCCCGGCGAGCCTGAATCACCCCTCGCCAATCACTCGATCCTCCTGCTATCAAGTCGACGCGTTCTTCGATCTTGAAGTAAAAAATATCCTCCCGCGACGAGAGCCGCCCCCGTTCGACCAGCCACTCGCCGAGGCGAAGCAGGAGGCTACGTGCCGCTGCCGAGTAGTACATCAGATGATGTCGGTTCGCCTCTCGCAGGGCAAAAAACCGGCATAGCCGTCGATACCACCAAGAAAAGATGGCCCACCGATGGAGTCGCCACCCGAACCTGGCGCGAATCTCTGCAAGCGCCCGTTCCCGTACTACTGTTTGGCGCTGAAGAATGTCAGCTGGGGTGGCACTGGCTGGAGCCAGAATCTGTGTTCGCAATACCGCCAGCAACAACTCCGGTCGATCCGCGAACCGGGGCGACATGACGTCCGACTCACCGACCCCGCGATGGCCATAGTCTTCGAGATACCGGTCGAAGGCACGGAGAACCTCAGTCCCCTTAAACTGGCAACGAAACCCAACTGGATTCCACCCCTCTGCGGTGAACCACGAAGTAGCGCTGGGGTCGCGTCGAACCATGTCCGCTATTTCTGCCAACCGGACGATCTGTTGCGCGCTGATTACCGCCGCCTGACCCTGCAGCGCCCCATTCAGCAAGGCTCTCCAGTCTTCGCCTAACCAACGAGGCAGCAAGCCGCCTAAGGCTTGCAAACACTGCGACACCCCTCCCGCGATGCCAAACGTCAGTTCGTGTTCTTCAAGCCATTGCCCGATGCTATCCAGGCGCAGAACGAGGTCTTCGCCGGAGACAGTCCGAAGCCGATCGGTGCGATGCTCGGCCACCATTGCTTTCATGTCCGCGAACCAAGCCGGCCCATAGTGCACCGCCTTTCTCATCTCAGCCATCATCATGATGCCGGCACGGGCGAACGCAAACCACCCGAGCGGGTGGACCTCCGGCACCCTCGCAACGTTTTCCCCTCCCATCTGCTCCACCAACGAGGAGGGATCTCCCCTCAGTTGTGCCACGAGGGAATAGAACAGCGTCATATTGATGTAGGGACGTCCCTGGAACGTGCGGACCGATGAGACTCCCTCGGGAATTTTACAGCCCAGGCGCCGATAGGGTGAAATAATGTGGCGTTCCATGAACAGCTCGAGAAACGACAGACCGATCGGACTCGGCAGTTCCGGCATGGTTTCTTTGAAATTGGTACGCGACCATTCGCAGTCGTCATTGGTCAGCTGCGGGGATCGAGTCGAACCCGAGATGGGGCGCGCTTGGAGCAGCCACAGGCCACGATCGTCGTAGAGCCATTCGAGATCCACTGGATGACCGAATGTCGTTTCAATCTGCTTGGCCGCACGGGCCAGCTTAAACAGTTGGTCGTCTAACAACGTGGCACGACCCACTGCATCATCCGACAGCGGTACTTCGCAAAGACCCTGGCCGGTCACCCGCAACGCCTGAGTCTGCCCGGTGATCGTCCGTTCTCGAATCCGAATGGGCTGGCTGTTCTCGGCCATCTCAACCACATACTGGTCCGGCGTTGCGCGCCCATCGACGAGGGCTTCCGCAAGCCCCGCAACCGCATTGATCACCACCTGAGTCGCTCGTCCTGTAAGGGGGTGGATGGAATAGGCCACACCGGCAGCTCGCGCTTCTAGCAGTGGTTGGATCACGATTGCCATGGCAGGAGCGGTTCCACTCAATCCCGACGTCGCATGATAATTCAGGACCCGCTCATCCCAGATCGACAGCCACAGGTCCTTGACCGCCAAGCCCATTTCCTCCAGCGGGATGCCGAGGCGCGTGCGATAGATTCCGGCAAAGCTCGCATGAGTTCCATCCTCGTTCGTTGCTGACGACCTCACCGCCCACAGCCCATGCATCGGCAGATCCAGCCGTCGCACCTGTTCGACGATCTGAGACGTCAGTTCAGCGATGTCGCGATTCCGAATAATGGTGTGACAGTGGGAGAGTATCCGTTGGCGTTCGACCCCGGAGGAATGCAGGGCTGCCCGCCACTGTTCCGCTGGAGAAAAACCCGGCACCCGAAGCGCGTGATCGTAGGCCGCCGCCGTCACGCAGAATCCGGAAGGAACTGGGAATCCCCCTGCGAGCAGACGCGCTAAGCCTACGGCTTTCCCCCCAACAAGAGAGGGTTCAGTACAGGCGGCCAAGGGAAGAAAGAGAGGGCGATCCATTTAAATGGATACTACCTAGCAGGTTGCGGAAAAACTATGGGGTGCGCCAGAACTTCACTGGTCCGCACATCTGGGACAACGGAAGAACACCATGCAGGATGCTCAAAAAGGCCGTCCAGCAAGGCCGCAGCAAGCGAAGAGGCGAAGCGTACGCTTCGGTACGTTGAGCCTCTGAGCGCGGCGAGAACGCCGCTGATGGACTTTTTCAGCATCCTGCTACAGCACGAGAAGGAGGTAAATGTCATTCACGTTCGTGCCGGTGGGTCCGGTGAGGATGAGCTGATGGAGCTTCTTCAATGCGGGGTAGGTGTTGTGGCGTTTCAACGCGCCCTTGAGATCCACCGAGAGGCGCTG
>JANYEF010000260.1 GCA_025363325.1 Nitrospira sp.
CTTCACGCTGGAGAGTTTGATGCCAGTGTCGTCACTGATTTCTTTGGCCGTATAGACGCCGCCATCTTGCTCCAAGAAATTCCTGATCCGGCTGGCAATGGGGAGCGCCTCGGCGAGCTCGGCCGTCTGACTCAGGTCGTACGAGTCGTAGTGGACAAACGTCCCGCTCTCGTTATGCGTCACCTTCAGGCCGATGGGCGGATGCTTCCGGGTCAAATTACTTTTCCGGTGAATCAGCCCGAGGATGGCGCTGTCGTCACCGACGTCCTGCTCCGTGCGGAGTTCCCAGAGGTTGCGTGCCAGGTTTTGATTGAACACGCTCCCGTAGACCGTGGCCTGCTCCTGCCCCTCCCCGAGCGTCTTCGGGACATGGCCGATGCACAACGTTTCGACCTGGAGGGTGCGGAGGGCGCAGAAGAACTTCGTCACCGATTCCGCTGAGGAATCCCCACCCATCGCCAGCAAAAGCGAATCTACGACAAGGAAGGTGATCCCTGCCGCCTGGATCTTCCGCACGAGGTCGTGGGCGAGGTGCGGCAGGGGTTCGACACACCGCTGATACCAGACCACGGCGTCATCCAATTCCGGATGACCGGCACGGATGGCATGCAGGCGACGCGTATGAACGTCGTGATCGTCCTCCCAATCCAAATACATGGGCGTGCCTTTGAGGGCCGAGAATCCCGCGATGCCCTGTCCCGTCGATACCGCCATGGCCAGCGTGAGCGCGAGCGTGGATTTCCCTTTGCCGCCGTCGGCAAACAGAATGCTCGGTTTGTGTCGCGGCACGAGCGGATTGATCGCGAACGTCAGGGGCTCCGTGGTACTCTGTCGGTCGATCCGGACCAGTGGCTCCCCGGCGCGGTGCCGCTTCAGGACCAGGGCACAGGCTCGCTGCAGCAGGATTTTCCACTGAAGGGTCTGATCGCCGGGGGCGCGCTGCTCCAAGCTCTTCGCGAGTTTCGTGTGGCCGGTATCAGATTTCAGTACGAGATCGACGCCGCTCAGCAGTTCCGTGCCGGCGAGCGTCACCGTCGCTTCAGCCTTGACGCCGCCCCGTTCATCGACGAGCCGGTCGAAGACGAAGCGGATCCGGTAGGGGGAGACGGTGACGGTGTAGAGTCCCGCGACTTCCGTCAACGTCAATTCGGCATGATCCACGTCGTCGTGTCCGGGATCAGAGAGTAGCGGCGTCTTCGCAAGGGTTTCCACGTCCTCCACCAGGCTCATGCGGCCACCCCGCCTGATTGAGCTCGCACACGCAGACCATCCGCCACAGTCTCCAACAGCTCGGCTCGGTCCAGGTCGGCATAGGCCTTGGCTGCAACGGCGAGCAGGCGGTCCAGCGTGCTGTCGGACACGTTCGCGAGATCGATGCCGGTCAACTTTTCCAGAATTACCCCGGCCCGTCGCCGGCGATCAAAGGCCGCCAACTCCCATTCAAACGCAAGGGATTTGAGGTCGATCCGAGGTGGTCGTCTGACGATCGGGCGTTGATGCCGCGGATGTCCGGCATCGTAGAACAGGTCCGCGGCTTTCAGGCCGAGCGCTGAGCAGATTTCAGTGAGCGTGCATCCGGCCCAGCAGTGTAGTAAGACTGCCGTCTCGCCTTCGGTGACTTGCAGGCTCGGCGACTTATCCGCATGCGCCGGGCAGCGCGCGACGTAGCGAGATCCGCGTACCGTCACACCGTTAAGCAGCCCGAGCAGCGTCGCGAGGCGGTCGGAGCCTCGCTTGTGTTCTGTGCGTGCTGGTCGTAGACTGTCCATCGCTGCAATCCTTTCTTATCGCTGGCTGCTTTCCTTGCCGGGGGCGGCCAGTGATTTTTTATTTTGAGGCGCGGCGCCGAGAGCCCCTCCCGGCACCGCGTCCCGCACTCACCGACGCCGACCACAGGCGACGGAGAGTGTGATCACTATCCCCGCGCCCGCAGCTCCCCCTGACTGGTCATGACTCGGGTCGTCCAGTCCATGCGCTCGGCGTTATAGTCGGGACTCACAGGTCCTCCCGCCACGACGGAGGCGATGTCGCGATGAAATAATTTCGCGAGTTGCTCCGGGTCTGGTATGGACGCGGTCAGACCCATTTGGTGCTGGATGTCCAGCTGTTGCTTGGCGAGGTCCCGCTTCTCTCCCAAGCACTCGCGCAGGCTGGCTTCGAACTGTTGCAGCGCGTCGGCCATCGCCTTCGTGATCTCCATTTGCCTCAGGGCGATAGTGTTAAATCGTTGGACGAAGAGCACTCGATGGCCCGCCTGCGCGTCATGGGCGGCCGCCCGTACCTCCGCCTCGATCTGCGGTAGTAACCGATTCAGGTCCTCCCTCATCAAGGTCAGCTCCGTTCGCTTGAACCGGAGTTTTGGCAGCTCGCGTTGATCGGTGGCTGTATACGTGCGTTCTCTCGTGATAATGTTTTCCTGTGTCTGTCCGAGCTCCGCCGCCGCCGCGTGGATGCGCGCCTGAATGGCGATCCGTTCGGCCTCCAGGCTTTGCCCTTTCCGCTGAGCCTCCAGGATGGTTTGTTCAGCGTCGGTGATGGGGTTGCTGTCTGCGGTCGTGGTCATCTTATGGATTCCTTCTCTTTGTTGAGGATGGATGTGTGCGTGCGGTCTCTGTCGGTCAGACCTTGACCCCTCGCCGCTCGGCGATCGCACTCACGCGCAAAGCCAGCAAAAATTGCTGGTCCTGAAGTTTCTCAAGCTCGCAGCACAGCTCCGTCAACGTGCGTTTTCGAGTGGCGGCCCGAATTGCCTTGACGACGGCCGGTGCCAACAGCGGACGGTCAAGGGATTTTCTGAGCGCCGCGTCGAAGCCAGCCATTTTTTCATTTGAGTCCACGAGTCACCTCCCTTTCCACCACCAAAATTTGTTCGACATACTTGCGAAGCAACCACGAGACAGAGCGGTCAGTTTTTCGGGCCAGCCCCTCAAGGGCCAGCCGATCCTCGGCGGGAACCTTGATGGTGATCGGAACTAGGTTAGGTTGCTTAATCATATATATTCTCCAGGTTTCGTATGACCTCGGTCGGTCGTATACCCCAACACTAACGCGGGATCGGAGCAAACGCTAGGACAGGTGACTACACATGAGACAGCATGTGCGGGTAGTGACGTGGTGGGGAGATAGCCTGCGGCCGGGAGAGGAACAGGGGAGACGCGTCACGCATTCTGAGGGGGATCACGTGGCGCATCTCCTCTCGCCGTCCTCGCCTCTGTGTTCCACGTGGGACAACCCTCACCCGTTATGCCCGTGGTTATGCCCGCGAGAGGAATGCCTGACCCCCCGCAGCCCCCCGGCAGCCAACATGAACAGAACAATAGGTGTGTAAGTGTAGGACGTTACGCGTAGCGGAGACACCGCGGTTGGTTTTGTAAACCGCAGGTTGGAGGTTCAATTCCTCTCGCCAGCTCCAAAATATCAATCATTTAGGCGTGAATATCTTGGCCGAGCAAGCGCGCAACCCCACCGGGGCAGCAACCAGGGCAACAGATTAGCCCGCCAATCTTTCCCCGCCACGCCTTGTGGTACCACGGGCTGCCGATTGGCTCTGAGCATGGAATGGAGTGCGTGATGAAATGGTACATCCTGGTGCTACCGGTACTCTTCACTGGCTGCATCAATATCACGGCGAGTCTACAACCAGAAAATACCAGCGTGAAGGAAGTCCTTCTGGCAAGTGATTGCGTGCCCATTATTCTCGGCTTCGGGTTCGGGAACGCCTCACTGGAAGGG
>JANYEF010000270.1 GCA_025363325.1 Nitrospira sp.
ATCCTGTTCCGGTAATTTGACAAAGACCACAATCACCGTCTCCGGAGTGACCTGAAACTCGCCGCGTCCCTTCAACATATTATTGTGTGACGGCTCCAGCTTGACTGTTGTTTTGCTCCCGTCCTTATCCTGTTGAACATTCGCCTTCCCCTCTCCACCATCGGTATGAATCTCTTGACCTGCGTGATCGGTCACATGCAGCACCAGCTCTCCGTCCTTGGCCAGAAGCTCCAGATGATAGGGACCTGCTGCACGGACTTGCCCGCCATGTGGCGACGACATCGCATCCAGCGATTCATCCGTATGTGCCCAAACAGGCTGAACCATGATCAGGGGCGCAGCCAGCACCGCAGCAATGAGCGATGTATTCATTGTTTCTCCTCAACATACGAGTTGGAATGGCAGGGGAATTTCCAAAGACATCTTACACCTCTCTCAATCAAATCCAGAGCTTCGCTCTATCAGAACGGGGTTCCACATTTTTCACTTCCTTCCAATACGCATCGACCCGCTCTTGAATGTGTCGAATGGCTTCGTCCTGCCTGTTCGGTTCGAACAGATGCCGGAACCGCCCCCGCCACTTGAGGTACGCTTCAATCGGCTTACGCCTGAGAATGTGGGTGGGTGTGACTGTTCCCCTCCCCCCTCGACCATGGAAACGGGCTGCTCGCAACACTTATTTCCTCATCGCTGCCTGGTCCTCCCCCACCTGTGCGCAAACCATACACATGGCCGCCGCGTCTCGTCTCGTTCTATTTATCCTCATCTCCGGTTACCGGCCTCACTGTTCACTTTTGCGACCGCCGATGCCGCTATCTGGCCCCATCATGGGCCCCATGCCTTCTCCATGTCCCATCATACCCGGTCCATGCTCGCCGGCGAAGCTGCGCTCATACTGGATGATGCTTCAGATCTCTTCGTCCGTCAGTTGCCCGCCAAATCCAACCATGCTGGTACCGACCGATCCGTTCTTGATCACCCAGAAGATTTCGCCTTCTGTGCGATGGCGCCAGAGTCCATAGTGCTGGAAATTGCGGAGCGATGGATTCAGCTGGACGGCCACCGGCCCATTGCCGTCCCCGTCTTTCCCATGACAGTTGAAGCAGGTCCCCTTACCGTGATAGAGCGCTTTGCCCTGCTCGACGATCTCCGGGGAACTCGGCAAGGGGCTCGTCAGTGCGCGCGCTTCAGCCAGCTTCTCGGCCGGCACCCGTGGCTGCATCATGTGCCGTTCGGCGGCCCCGGCGGGGATGGCAAGAGAAACCACCACGACTAGCAACGGGAACTCGGCTCCATCACCTTGCTCCTTTGATCGTCTGGTACGGAGTGTCAAACCGGTGACGCCTATAGTGTCGAGCGCCGGATGTGCGAGGGTTCGTCTGGTCTGTTTATTTGGTTAGTCTCGTTCAACCAAATAAACACGTGAGACCAGCCGGTTCTCGCATTTCACGACTCACGGACGTCGAGCACGCCGCTGGTGGCCGGACATGAGAGGCGAGCCCTTTGCTCTAGCAGGGGTCAAGGTCGCTCTGACGCGAAAGGCCACACAGGCACACCTCCAACCTGGGGAGGACGCCTCAAAACTCATCCAATTCATCAGACTCCAGCCAACTAACAGGCATAGGATTGCAAAGGCAGGACCACTGTTGGCAGGGATACAGATCTGGACTGATGAGTTCGAAACCCAATGATTTATCAGATTGGCACGTTCGTGTGAACGGACGTAGATTTTGAAACCGAATGTCTCCCATTTTCGGCGCTCCAAAGCCCCCTCCTGGAATAAAGTCAATGACTTCAATCCCCTAGACACATTGCTTTTGATGAAACTGTGGGACTATATTCCCAACATGGCTCAGCCCAAGCACTTGCACGCGCTATCCGCTGCCACCCTCCGGCTATTGCGTCCGCTGGTAAGAATCCTCCTACGGAACAATGTCTCCCATCAAACGTTCGCCGAACTCGCCAAGCTGGTCTATGTGGAGGTCGCGAACGCTGAGTTCGGAATCGCCGGCAAAAAACAGACGACATCTAGGATTGCCATCCTCACCGGATTGACGCGCAAGGAAGTGCAACGTTTGTTGGCGCAACCGCCCGATACCGAATCCGTCGTGGAGGAAGAGTATCACCGGGCTTCGCGGGTCATCACAGGATGGGTGCGGGACCCGGACTATGGGGACGGGAAAGGCCATCCTCATCCACTTCGGATGGAAGGGAAGCGCGCATCATTCAGTGAGTTGGTTAAACGCTACAGTGGAGACATCCCTGTGCGCGCGATGCTGGACGAATTGCTACGAGTCGGCGCCGTGAAACAACTGAAAGATGGACGGATTTGCCTCCTCTCTCGGGGTTATATCCCTCAGAAAGGTCCGGTCGAGAAATTGCAGGTTCTTGGAACTGACACCGCCGATCTCATCTCGACGATTGACCATAACGTGTATCAGAAACCATCCAAGCCCCGCTTCCAACGCAAGGTCATGTACGACAACGTGCCTGTCGAGGCTGCAAAGGAATTTCAGATCCTTGCCGCCGCCCAGGGGCAGGAATTGTTGGAGGCGATTGACCGTTGGCTCGCTCATCGAGATCGTGACGTAAATCCGGCTTCGAAAGGGACCGGCCGTGTGCGTGTGGGGCTTGGGATTTATCATTTCGAGGAACGATTGGATTCAGATCAGGAGAATCCTGCTTCATGAGGCGCAAGGCCAGTCAGAATCTTTTTGCCCTAGTGGCTCTGTTTCTGTTGCTGGCATCGTGTGGCCCCAGCCCCCAAGCGGGTGGTGGAATCGGCGGAACAGGCAATACGGCCACGGTCGTCTCCGGTCCGATCACTGGATTCGGCAGCGTCTTTGTCTCCGGATACGAATACGGCACTGGCACAACGGCGATGACGATCGACGGGTCTTCCGGCAGCCAAAACGACCTCAAGAAAGGGATGGTGGTGCTCGTCAATGCCACGGTGACCCACAACTACGGGACCAGCGAGCCTCCTCAGCGCACGGCCAACACACTCCTCTATGAAGATACGGTCGAGGGGATCGTTCAATCGGTGGCCCCGGATGGGTCGAGCCTCGTCGTCTTGGGTCAGACAGTGGCGATCACGACGACAACCATCATCGACCTCGGCGTATCTACCCTCAGTAATTTGAAAAAGGACGACCTGGTGGAAGTGAGCGGCTTCGTATCCGGTCCAGGGGCTGTGGTCGCCACACTCATCGACCGCAAGATAGACTCTGCCGACTATCAGGTGAAAGGCTTCATCACTGAGCACGATGAGGTCAACAAGTTTTTTACTATCGGCAGCTTGAGGGTGGACTACGCAGGTGCGGACATTGGCCTGATGCCGATTCCTGCCGGGGATGCCTGGAACGGTCTGCTGGTGGACGTCCGCGGAGGCCAGGTGTCATCTGGAGGATCTGGACAATACAGCGTCAGGATGACCGCGACGAAGGTAAAACCTGAAGGGCTAGGCACTGAAGACAGCGCGCTCGCCGAAATTCGTGGGTTCGTGACCCAGGTTGTCTCCCTGAGTGATTTCTACCTGGGCAACGTGCATGTGCAGACGAGCGCCGGCACGACCTTCGAAGGTGGAACACGCAACGACATACTGGTTGGTGCCTATCTAGAGGTGCACGGTCCGCTGGTCGGCGGCATTGTGAACGCGACGAAAGTGGAATTTGAAGGAGAGACGGAACTGCAAGCTAATGTGGCCACGATCAATTCCAGCGGCAACACCGTGACGCTAGCGGGTTTGGCAGGTCTTGTCATCCAGTTCGACAGCAAGACCGCGCTTCATGGCCAGGGAAACCCAAGGGTCCTCACCGATCTCCGCAGCGGCGACCATCTTCAGATCCAGGGTCAGCTTCGAGGTGGTAATACCATCTTGGCCAAAGAAGTGGAGCGGAGTGACCCCAAGTCGAACGTTCAGCTGCAGGGTTTGGTCACGTCTGCCGCAAATCCAATCGTTGTCCTGCTCGGAGCTTCCATCGACACGTCGTTGATTCCGGAGAGTGGATTTCGGGGACGTTATGGAGTGATCGGAAGAAGTGCCTTCTTCAGCGGCCTCTCAAGCGGCAAGAAAGTCGTCCTCCGTGGGACTTATCAGGCAAATACTGTTACGTGGTCGTCAGCCTTGCGTGGCGATTAGCCATAGGACGGCATGCTATCTCCCTCCCGGTATTCCTCTCCCGCCGGACCGATATTTTCGCGCCCCTCCACTACTCGCCAATTATGTTCCGGGAATAAGTCTGAAATCATTTTCCGCCTTCTCATCATCGGTATTGCCTTTATCTGCAGCTGGAACATCACTTTAGAAGAGATGGAAGACCATGGGGGCTGAGAAAACGAGTCTGTCCTAATCATGCCGGTTCGTTGCAATGTTGCGAAGTCGCGGCGCGAAACGGACAAGGGTATTTATGAGTGGGGCTTCGGCCAGAGAAATTCGTCGCAGGCAGGTCGAATTTTTGCCCCTGCTTGGATGAGATGGGGCAGCGGAGGAACGGGCTTGAAACTGTCCTATTTACTGCACGATCTTGTTGACCCTGACGCCAGCTCTCGCGGGCTTCCACTGTTTGAGCAGTTTCTTTGCGTTCATTATTTCGGCGGGCTTCAATTGTTTGGAGAGGATGTCGCCCTGCCGACCGGCCTCTTCGTCACCCTGGGCGGCAGACAGCGCAAGCCACATGTACGCGTGGATTTTGTCCGATGGTACGCCCTGGCCGCCCCCTGAGAGTAGCTTCCCCAGGCTATGTTGCGCAGGGGCAAACCCTTGGGCTGCCGCAAGCCGCCACCACCGTACGGCTTGCGTATCGTCCTTCGGTACACCCGTTCCCTCCCAGTAATTGTCACCGAGAGCATTCTGAGCGAACGCATCCCCTTGTGTGGCCGCATCCCCTTGTGTGGCCGCAAGTCGATACCATCGGACTGCCTCGGTCTTGTCTTTCGGAACATCTCGACCGCGATCGTACGCCTGGGCTAACGCAAACTGCGCTTCAACATTTCCCCGCTCGGCCTGCATGAGCAGTCGTTGAATTGAGGAGCCCGGTCCCCCTACCTGCTTGGCAACTTGCGTTGGCTTATCTTGCGCCGTAGGGAGGGGCCCTGAACTGCCACAAGCGTTCATCGACAAAAGCATCGTGCCGGCGACAATGATCCAACTCCACATACGTGCCTCCTTGAGAAAAGTTGTGCCTATCGGGTTGACTCCCTAGCAGGCTGCGGAAAAACTCTGTCGGCACGCAGGAATTTCACTGATCTGCACGTCTGGGATAACAGAAGTACACCGCGCAGGATGCTCAAAAAGTCTGTCCAGCAAGGCCGCAGCGAGCGAAGAGGCGAGGCGTACGCTTCGGTACGTTGAGCCTCTGAGCGATGCGAGAACGCCGCTGGCGGACTTTTTCAGCATCCTGCTAGAAGAGTTATTTCGCCATCGCCGTGCCATAGTAGGTATCGACCATGACGCCGATTTCCTTGAGCATGGGTGTCGGCAACGTGCCGCCGGCACAGACGATCACTCCGTCATTCTTCAGCTCGATGTCCTTTCCCTCGTGACTCAGCGTCACAGTGTCTGTTCCGATCTCCTTTACGCTGGCATCCAGAAACACGGTAATCTTTTTTTTCTCCACGCCTTGCTTGAGCTGCTGACGGTTCTTGTCTTTGGGTCGGGTAAAAATTTCATCGCCGCGACAGGAAATGGTCACCGTGGTGCCTCGTTCTGCGGCGATCGCCAAGGCCGCTTCCGCCGCACTGTCTCCGCCGCCCACCACCAGCACATGCATCCCGCGATACTGCTCGGCGTCGATCAGACGATAAACCACTTTCTCTTGCTCTTCACCAGCCACACCGAGTTTGCGGGGCGTGCCACGCCGGCCAATCGCAAGGAGAATATTCTTCGTTTTATAACTGGCCTTCGACGTTTTGACGACGAATCCCCCACCGGCTTTTGTGATTGCCTCCATCCGTTCAGTGAAATTGACCTTGATGCCGTTGTCACGGGTAATCCGGCTCCAGAAGGTCAGCAGCTCTTCCTTACTAATCTCGTACTTGTTGAACTTACCGACAATGGGCAGCGTCATGGGCGCGGTCATGGCCAGTTTCCGACGCGGGTAGTGGTAGATGGAGCCTCCGAGTGAATCTTCCTGCTCGATCGTCACGCATCGCAATCCTGCCTCTTTGGCCGCCAGCGAGGCGGAGATGCCGGCTGGTCCGGCGCCGACGATGACCACATCTAATTCATTGGCGCTCCCTTTGTGTTTCCGAATGGACTGGATTGCCCGCGCTCCCTGATCGACCCCCTTGCGAATCAATCCCATCCCACCCAATTCGCCGGCGATATAGATCCCGGTGACATTGGTTTCGAACGTCGGCTTGACTTGTGGAATATCGATGCCGCGCTTCTCCGTCCCGAACACCAGCGTGATGGCCTCGACGGGACAGGCCGCCGCGCAGGCTCCATGCCCGATGCAATGATCGGACTGGATGAGCACGGCTTTCCCCCTCACGATTCCAAGCGCATCCTCCGGGCAGGCTTTGATGCAGGCGCTCGAGCCGATGCACCTGTTGGTATCGATGACGGGGTGCAAGGTGAGTGGCTCCGGGATTGCAGACTTGACCGTCTCAGCCAGGCGAGCACGGGAGTGAGCTTCCTTCTTATGATGGCGGCGGTAATACAGAACCAGTGCGATGATCACCGGCAGGAGGTAGAGGAGCATCGTGAGATATGATTGCGACATGCGACCCTTTCAGCCCTATGGTCGTTCACGATCGATGACAACGGTGATCCCGTCCGTTCCAGATTTCACCGGCTGACTCATCCCCTCCAGGTCTCCACTTTGCGGCATGGCCTGGCCGGACTTCGACAAACGGGCCACAATCACCACCGGTCCGGCGCTGGAGAGTTTCCTAGACGGCATGGGGCTCGTTGAATCATCGAGCCGGAATGTAAAGGGTAAATCATTCATCGTCGCCTTCACGATCGACACCGGCATGGGCGGGCCGTTCATCTCGCGCGCGAACACGAACAACGTGTCTGTTGGGGCGCCTTTCCCGGCAAGACTCGGCGCCAGGCTCACGGTTCCGCTGATTGCGGCAGCCTGACCGACTGGCATTGTCAAAGGCGCCGCCCCACCGACCGCCCTGACCATTGCCGGTTTTCCGCCGGCTAATCCTTTCGCCTCGGCGATACCGGAGAGCAGCTCTTGTCGGACCTCCGCCTCCGCATCTGCCGAAAGGTTGGCGCTGGCCCGTTCCCAATACTGCGCCGCCTGCCCAAAATCCTTGCGATCGAACGCCATGGTCCCGGCCAGCATCAGCGCTTTGACATGGTTCGGATCGATCTTGAGCGCCTGCTGAATCAACGATTCAGGCTTTCCTGCCAGCTTGCGGCCATTCAGCATGCCGAGGGCGTCGGCATAGTCGACGAGCATCTGGGGATCGTCGGGGATCAACTTTATCGCCTTCTCATATATCGGCGCCGCGTCGGCATGCCGTCCGATTTCTACATAGGATCGCGCGAGAAGGGCCCACCCCACTCCGTCGTTCGGATTCTGCTCGAGCTTCTTCTTCAGCCGCTCGGAGAGCGCGTCGAGCCCTTCGGATGTTTGATGGGCGTTGTCCGACCCGAATTGCGCTGTCGGTGAGGACACGCTGGGAAGCGTGATCGCCTCCGGATTGCCCAACGTCCAGTACAGCAGTCCACCGATGGTCGGAATGATGACCGCCAACGCCACAACCACCGCTCGGCTGTTCACCGGCCACACCCGTGCCGGGGGTATGGCCTCGGCAGGTCCCGTCTCTTCAAGCAGACGTCGTTCAAGCTCGCGCTTCGATTGGTCGTACTGCTCATCGGTCAACACGGCGTTCTTGAGATCTTGTTCCAATTCGGCAAATTGCTGGCGATAGACCGAAAGTGTTTTTTCTCCTTCGTCCTTTTTCGATGACGCTTGGCGCTTGAGCAGCGGCCATAGGAGCAGGCCGAGCACGAGCAGTGTCATGGCCCATGCGATAAACCAAAATACGAGGGTCATGACCGTCTCTCCCCTTGTGACAATAGTTGCTCGACTCGCCGGTGTTCCTCGTCCGTCACCGGTGTATCGGTGAGCGCCTGTCTGCGACCCCTTACTGCCGCCACGAGCGTGATCGCGCCACCGAGAAGCAAGAGAAACGGCCCGATCCAGAGCAGGATGGTGCTGGCCTTCAACAGCGGCCGGTACAAGACGAAGTCGCCATACCGTTGCACCAGAAAGTCGGTGATCTCCTGGTCGCTCATATCTTTGGCGATCATCTCGCGGACTTCGCGGCGCAAGTCTTCGGCCAACGGTGCGTGCGAATCGGCCAACGTTTGATTCTGACAGACCAAA
>JANYEF010000361.1 GCA_025363325.1 Nitrospira sp.
TCGGCACGGTCGTTCGTGAAAGGTGAAACGTAAAACGTGAAAGGTTTCGGATGAAGAGCATTCGGCATTCCTACGTCTCACGTTTCACGTCTCACGTTTCACGGGTCCTGAGAGCGACTTTTCAGCATCCTGCAAGGTAACTCGTGCAACCCTCGCCACCACTCACCAGAAGCACGATCCACAGCACCCTGTCGACCACATGGCTGGGGCGCCGTGTCGAGCTGTTCAACTCCATTCCTTCAACGAACCGGGAGGCCGTTCAGCTTGCACAGGCAGACGTAGAGCATGGCACGGTTGTCGTAGCCGACTGCCAGACCGCTGGCCGCGGGAGGCTCTCCAGAACCTGGTTTTCTCCGCCCGGTGCCAATCTCTATTGCTCCGTTATCCTCAAAGCAACACGCCCGCCTGAACGCCTCACGGAATGGCTCTCTTGGCTGCCGCTGATCTCTGCCCTAGCCACAGCCGAAGCGATTGAAGCCGTCTCATCCCTCCACGTCTCCGTGAAATGGCCCAACGATCTCCTCATCTCGGAACGGAAAGTCGGCGGGATTCTCTGTGAGAGCGGCACAGGGACAGGATCAAAACCATTCCAGGTGATTGGAATCGGTCTGAACGTCAACGTCGATCAGCATGACTGGCCGGAGGAACTCCGCGAGTCGGCCACATCGATCTGGCACGAACAGCACCGCGTCGTTGACCGCAATCGGTTGCTCGCCCAACTCCTCCTCGAACTAGAGCAGTGCCTCGATGAATTCGCCCTTCACGGAACGAATCGACTCGCGTTGGCCTATCACCAGCGCTGCGCGACCATCGGCCACACCATACAAGCGACGCTAGCCAGTGGGGATGTGGTCGTCGGGATTGCCGAATGCATCGGCCATGATGGATCCTTGCGCGTGCGACCTCGGGCTGCCCAATCTGGTTCGGAAGAGCCAGAAATTCTTCATCTGCGCGTGGCCGACATCATCCACCTAAGGACCTAGCCAAATCGCCGGGCGAACCGTACAATAGGTCCCATGCTCATCGTCGTTGATATCGGCAACACCAACATTGTCTGGGGCGTCTATGACGGCCTCACCTTGGTGGCCCATTGGCGATTGGCCACGGATGTGAAAAAAACCTCGGACGAGTACGGCATCCTCTTTGCGAATCTCCTCACGGCAGCAGGAATTCCATCTCAACATCTCTCTGGCGCTATCATCTCCAGCGTTGTGCCTGCGTTGACCGAGACCGTCGAAAACATGCTCGAACAATATTTTCATCAGCATCCCTTGATCGTTACTTCGGATATGGACACGGGGCTCGCAATCCGTTACGCCAACCCAAAGGAAATCGGCAGTGACCGGTTGGTGAATGCCGCAGCCGCGTATCATAAATATCGTCGGGATCTCATCGTCGTCGATTTCGGCACCGCCACGACCTTTTGCGCCATCACGGCAGAGGGCCACTACCTCGGAGGCGTCATCGCCCCCGGCCTCGGAATCTCGGCGGAAGCCCTGTTCGCACGAGCCGCCAAACTGGCTAAGGTGGAATTGATCCGTCCGAAGACCGTGATCGGTACCGACACTGCTAGCAGTATTCAAGCCGGCCTGTTATTCGGGTATGCAGGACTGGTCGATACTGTCGTCCGACGAATGGAACAGGAACTCGGACGCTCCGCCTTCGTGATCGGCACCGGAGGACTCAGTTCCATTCTGCAAGCCGAAACCACTTCCATTCAAAAAATTGAACCGCTCCTGACGTTAGAAGGTCTTGAACTCCTCTACCGACGCGCTCAGGGTGCTCCCCCACCCACCATGCAGGTCTAACCCGCATCATTCGAGACTCGCGAGACGGGCGGGAAAAGCGCAACAAGAAGTTCGAAGTTCTGGGTTCGAAGTTTCGAACACTTCAGCCTTCAGGCCGCCTCACCCGTCCAGCTTTTCTCGCAAGTCTCGCCAGTCTAGCTCCTCGCGCTTGTCGCGCGCCACACCGTGGTCCCTGCACAAGTAATTAATTTTCCTGCCCCCGTTGACTTTATGGGCCCTGTGGCTATCTCCTGACGGACAGAGGGGATTTTCATGCCTGAAGAACACCAGAACGCGAATACAATCGGGAACTTGGATACTCCATCGCCTGGCGATTGCCCCACCACGGAGGAAACAGGCCTGGTCGAAGCGCTTCAGCAGGCTCTCGTGGCAAAGAGTGAAGAGGCGAAGGGCTTAAACGACAAGTATCTCCGGCTCGCCGCGGAATTTGATAATTATAAGCGATTGATCCAGCGCGACCAGCGCGAC
>JANYEF010000362.1 GCA_025363325.1 Nitrospira sp.
TTGAGTTCTGCATCGAGCTGCACAGATCCGACGGTGATCCGAATCTTGTTGGGGAGATCAGCCATTGCGTTCCAATCGCCGCTTTTCGGCGGCCATAAGATGAAAACCCGCTCAGGCCGCGGACTTTAGCTTGTTTATTCGGTGAAATCAAGGCTACAATCCCACGATCACATGCTCACGTCATCCTTCGTGCTTCTCAAAGGTATCGGCCAAAGTTCCGAACGCCGTCTCTGGCAGGAAGGCATTCTCAATTGGGCCGCATTCCTCCGATCTCCGACCCTGCCGGGCATCTCCTCGACCAGAAAAGAGTGGTATGACCGCGAACTCGCCACCGCCCAATCGCGCTTAGAAGGTGGCGACGCGCACTTCTTCGGCACTTGCCTGAAAAGCCGGGAGCACTGGCGCCTCTTCGAGACGTTTCGCCATCGTACGCTCTATCTCGACATCGAGACGACAGGGCTGTCGGCGCGCGAGGGTCATGTGACGGTGGTCGGATTGTATCGCAACGGGCAGATGACGAGCCTGGTCCGCGGGGAAACGTTAACGGAAGATCGCTTACACGCGGAACTGGAGCAGACAGACCTCTTCATCACGTTCTTCGGCAGCGGGTTCGACATTCCCTACTTGCAGGCGAAGTTCCCTCGGTTGAATTTCAAGAAACCGCACTTCGATCTCTGCTTCGCGGCGCGCAGGCTCGGCATGCAAGGGGGGTTGAAACACATTGAGCAGGAACTCCAGATTGAGCGCGAGACCGACGTGGTGGGACTCGACGGGTGGGAAGCCGTTCGCCTGTGGCACCAGTGGTGCGCAGGAGACGAGGCCGCGCGCGATCTGTTGCTCCGGTATAACGCAGCCGATACCAAAAACCTCGAACCGCTCGCGGCATTACTCTACGACCAGATGGTCGCGCGATTCGGTCCATCTTCCGTGGGATTTTCGCCGAACCGACTCCAAGAACCGGCCGAGGTCGCTCCGTGACTGAGCCCCAGCAGTGGGCCGGGGTTGGTCGAACCGAGACGGGTCATGTTCGTGCGTCGAACCAGGATGCGCTGGCCCTGCTGAATGACTGCGGCGTCTGGATCGTGGCCGATGGGATGGGGGGGCATCCGGCAGGGGACGTCGCGGCCCAAACCGCCGTGGCCGTGGCTACAAAGCGGGCGCGAGAACGAGCGGCCTGGTTCCGTGAGCATCCGAACGCTGCCGCCGAATTCGTGGCAGACCTCGTGACGAGCGCCAACTGGCGAATCCATGACCTGATCCTGGCAAAGCCATCTTTGAAAGGGATGGGCACGACCTTCGTCGCCTTGGCGATCACGTCGTCACCGATGTCGATCGCTCATATCGCCCATTTGGGAGATAGTCGCGCCTATCTCTATCGGACGGGGCAGCTCACGCAATTGACGCGCGATCACACCCTCGTCCAGAAATTTGTGCAGCGCGGCCTGATCGATGCGGCCACGGCGCTCACACATCCTGAGCGTCACATCTTAACCAAAAGCCTGGGGCTGGGCATCGACATGAAACCGGAGCTGACTTCGTCGCCGGTGACGCCGCACGACCTGATCGTACTCTGCAGCGACGGGCTCACGAAAATGTTGGAGGACTCGGCCATTGCTTCGATCCTCTCCCACGCGAACGGCGATCCACAGCGCGCGTGCCATAACCTCATCGAGGAGGCACTGGGCAGAGGGGGAGAAGATAATGTGACCGTGATCGTCGTGGCATGCATCCCGCCTACATTACGGTAGTTTAATCATTGACAAGACTCTATCGGCCCTGTAGCCTCAGTCTCTAGCCAGACAGTCTTGCCTCCTATTTCCCTTCTGATCCCGACAGGAGCATCATCATGCGTGTATCCGTACTGGTTCGTCTCATCGTATACATGGTCATCGGAGGAGCCTGCTGGGCCCCCGCAGCCATGAGCGAAGCCGCAGATAACACCGAACTCGAAACGACTGTCCGTGCCCTCGTGCGAGCCAATGCCGAAAAGGATTTGCCCGCCATGTCCAAGCTGATGGCCCACGACGCCGATATCACTAGCTATACCATCGGAGGCCGGAAATACGTCGGATGGCCTGACCTGGAGCGAGATATCAAGGAGGAGTTTGGGAAAGTCGCTGCGCTCGACCTTCCCATTTCCGAACTGAAGGTGTGGTCAAAGGGCGATATTGGGTGGTACACGATGGAACTGGACTATGTGCGTGTCCTCGGTCAAGGACCGGACCAGGAACGAGCTGTCCTGCCGTTACGGGAAACCGGCGTGCTTGAACGTCGAAACGGCCAGTGGGTCCTCCTGTCCTGGCATGAATCCCTCCGCAATGCCACCGGCGCGATGCCCGTCGATGATCGGCTGAAACCCGCTGCGCCACGCACCGTGACTTCATCGACCGGCCAACCCATCGTCCCTGACTTGAGCGGGGAATGGGATATTCTCGAAGTCGAAGACAACAAAAGCTACAAAGCCACTCTGGATAAGACCGGCAACGGCCCGTATACCCAACATGATGGCCGCTTCGTCACCACAAAGTATACGGACCGACTCTGGCAAGGCACCTGGCATCAAACCGGCAATGATCGTGAAGGAGGATTTGAACTCCTCCTCTCCGAGGACGGGACCCAGGCCAAGGGCGTGTGGTGGTATTCGCGGGTCGGTACCCAGAAAAATATTCCCCCTCGTGAGCACGGCGGGACCTATGTCTGGAAACGGTTGACCCCTCCACCCTCCACACGATGACACCTGTCTACCCCACAAGCGCAGACGAGCATCGCACCACATATTCGCGTGACCACTTTTTATTCTTGGGAGGTTTTATGCGTCAGGCACTCTTCACTTTGCTCGCCGGCATCTGTCTGGTGACTCCTGCCCTCGCAGATGGTGGTCACGACCACCATGCTGTTCCGACCCTGTCCCACCAAACCACGACGACGGTGACGTACGAAGCCAATACCGTCACCCTCACATTCGGGCCCATCGATCTTCCGGCCGGTCACGACGGAGACCTCGCGGCCTCGATGCCCAAGCATAACTTTCAGCTTCCCAAAGATATGTATATGGTCGGGTATAAAACTGCCGTCTTTTCCAAAGAAGGGAAGGCCCTCCCCAAGAACTATCTCCATCACATCTTGATGATCAACAACGACAAACCAAGCGTCTCATGCGAGGGCGAACCGTTGTTCTTTGCGGGGGCAGGACTGGAGATGACCGAGACGCGTTTCCCGGAAGGCTACGGAGTCAAGCTCGCCAAAGACGATCACCTCATGTCGATCGTCGCGTTTTATCATAAGGCGCCGGTGACCAAAGATGTCATAGCGACCTTCACCATGTACATGGCGCCCGAGGGCGCACCGGTCAAGGAAATGGATGTGTATCAAGTGGGCGTCAACATTGTGTGCTTTAGCAAGTTCTCTCAGCGAGGCCCAAACCAGACAGACGAAGGGATAGAAATTAATTCAGGAGTCCAGGTCCACCGGGAGCCGCTCAAGTTTTCAATGGATGGCTGTGTGAAGTTCGCCTATCCCCATGGCCATGACGAACTCCTCATGATCGGGCTGGATAATATGACCAGAAAGCAAACCCTGCTGCGAACGGTCCCTGACGTCTCCCATGACGGAACCTTTCTGCAATTTCAGCCGCATCAAGTCTATCAGGACAGCCAGGGATTTCCTGTGACGAAGGCGGACGACTATGAAATGGTCATGGTCCATCATCATCCGTTACAGAAAAAAGACGCCCAACATGGGATGGGGAACTATTTATTGTATA
>JANYEF010000378.1 GCA_025363325.1 Nitrospira sp.
GTTATCCCTCTCGTCGATGTGGTCCTCGTCCTCTTAGTGGTTTTCATGGTCACCGCGCCGATGTTGTATCGAGGGATGGACATTAAGCTGCCGACTTCTGCCACGAATTCCATCAAACCGGAAATGCGCACGGTGCTCACGATTGAAAAAGATCAACGACTCTATCTCGACAAAGATCCAGTCGGGGTGGCTCAGCTGGAGCAAAAATTGAAACTCTTGAAACGGGACCATCCCGATGTGTCGCTCTATCTCAGGGCGGATCGTGACGTGCCCTATGGCGTCGTGGTGCAAGTCATGGACGGGGTCAAGAAAGCTGGGATCGAGAAGATTGGGATGGTGACGGAGCCGGTCGGGTCCGAGCATGTGGGGGCGCCGCAAATTCCTCGCCTCCCGTCGCGAAAAAATTGACGCAACGTGCGCGAGGGGGCTGGATGTTATGGCGTCCCAGGCGTCGGTTCCGTCAGGTCTGTGGTTCGATCAGGACGATCAATCCAGACTCTCCTCTCGACTCAAGCGAACACTGGCGCTGTCGCTCGTCCTGCATGTGGTCATTTTGCTCGTGGCGGTAGGGCTTCGGTTTCCGCAACAAGGTGAGCGACCCATGGTGTCTGTCGAAGTGTCGTTGGTCAGTCTACCAACACCTGTGAGGCAAGCCGAGCTGGCGAAACCCACGGAGTCAGCAAAAGTTTTTGACGCGAAGGTGGCGCCGACGCCATTAGTCAAGGCGGTGACCCCAAGCGCAGCTCCTTCAGCCTCACCTCCAGTAGGCGAGAAAAGAAGGGACATGCTGCGGGATCTTCAGCTTCCGCCGGATGCGCCGAAGTTTGGTGATTTGAGCCCTGCAACAAAATCGGTGGCTCAGCCCCAACAGGCGGCGAAGGTGCTCGATATCCCACGTGTCCCGGATCTGGCGCAAAGCCCGGTTGTGAAGATTCCTCAGCGATCTACGCTAAGCGATGATCAGAAGCGTGAGCTAGATGAAGAGCTGAAAAAGATCAAACCGTTTCAGCCACCGGCCAAGCTGGACATCCCGAAAGAGGTGAACCCGAGCGAGGCGTCAGTCAAGCCGGTGCCCCAGCAAGAGGTGAAAGCTCCGGCGGCAAAGATTCTTGAGGCGAAGCTGAAGATTTCTGGTGCGGCTGGGTCGAATCCCTACTGGGCTCGTGTGCAGTCTATTATTAGCAGCCAGTGGGAGCCGCCTCCTGTCGATATGGCGGGACAAGCCTATACGGTGATCGTCAAGTTTCGGCTTCAACGGGATGGGACGATCAAAGATGTGGTCGTGCAACAGTCGTCCGGGAATGCCTATTTTGATATGGCGGGCCAACGCGCCGTGCTGCGGCCACGAGTCCTGCCCGTGTTTCCTGCCGATATGGCAGATAGTTATAAAGATGTAGAAATGGTATTTCGAGTTGGGGAGTCGGTCGGATGACACAGGTGAAATTAGTCAGTGCCTGTTTGGGTGGAGTGCTGCTGATAGCGGGGCTTGTCGGCATTCTCGAATCTGGGGCGGCAGATGTGTTCCTCGAAGCCACTCGTCCCGACTTCCAAAAGATTTCTCTGGGCGTCGCGGGGATACACAACGCGGGAGGCCCCGACTGGTTGGGAGGGCGGATCGAAGAAGTCCTTAAAAAGGATGTGAAACGCTCCTTGGTCTTTGATCTGGTGGACTTGCCCAGTCTCGGGATTCAAACACCCGATATCGGCAATGGGATGGGGGCCGGTTCCAAGGTGGTATTCAAACAGGCGGCTGAGAAGGGTGTCTCGGTCTTGGTCTGGGGAAAAGCGGGCCTGAAAGAGGCGGACAAAGACGCCGACGTGAACATGGAAGGGTTCGTCTATGACAGCGGCAGCGATGAAATCGTGGGGGGGAAGCGCTACGCGGGATCGCCCTCGGTTGTGCGGCTGATGGCGCATCGCTTTGCCGACGAACTGGTATTTCGTTACACGGGCGAGCCGGGCATCGCGCGGACGAAGATCGCGTATGTGGCTGAACAGGGGACTGCCCGCGAGTTGTTCGTGATGGATTATGATGGCTATGATACGCGCCAACTCACCGCCGATGGATTCCTGAATCTCATGCCGCAATGGTCTCCGGACCGTCGGTTCCTCGTCTTCACCGCCTATCGCAACCGCAATACGCAGGACATCGACATGATCGAGTTGGCGACGGGCAAGCGATGGACGGTGATTTCCCTGGGGGGATTGAACATCACTCCGGCACTGTCCCCTGATGGAAACTTCCTGGCGTTTGCCTCTAGTCATGAAGGTAATTCTGAAATCTATCGGTTGGATACAAGAACGAAAGCCATCCAACGGTTGACAGTAAATCCGTCAGGCGACTTGTCTCCCTCCTGGTCTCCGAACGGGAGGGAGCTGGTGTTTGTGTCGGATCGGGGGGGCGGGCCGCAGCTGTTCCTGATGGGTTCAGACGGGTCGAACATTCGCCGTCTGACGTTTGAGGGCGATTACAATGCGGCGCCGGTGTGGTCGCCGCGTGGGAACTGGATCGCCTATGTGTGCCGGACACATAAAGAGTATAAGCTCTGTGTCATTTCGCCGGACGGACAGAAGCGAATGCAATTGACGACAGGACCGGGCGTCGATGATTCACCTTCTTGGTCGCCGGATGGCCGGCATCTGGTGTTCAGTTCGACAGCCGATGGCAAAAGCCACATTTATATGATCGATGCCGATGGTAAGGACATTGAACGGCTCACCTTCCAGGGGACGCACAATAGCTCGCCCTCCTGGTCTCCGGCATCGTAAGGATGACATGTTGACCGTATTGGATGAATCAAGGTAAATGAACGAGATGACTAACCTAGGAAAAGGAGAAAAGTGTATGAACAAGACATTCTGTGCCGGCGCCTTTGTGCTGGTGATGTGCACGGCATTGATTGGTATGCCTGGCTGCTCTAAGAAATCTGTACAATCTGGCGGCGACTCCCAAGGGATGGCGAAGGGCGGGAACTCAGATAGTTCCAGGTCCGGTGTCGGCAACTTTCCGGACACCGGTGTTCAGTCTGGTGGCGGCGGGCTTCGGGGCCTCGACAAGAACCCTTCAGAGGAGCATGTGGGCAGTGGTACGCTGATGGCGAAGGCGGATCCCTCCAGCAGTGCCGAACGACAAATGGAGGAGGTCCGGGCCGAGCAGGCGGCCTCATTCGCAGCGGGCTTGCGAGATGTTTTGTTCGACTACGATAGCTGGACGATTTCCGAGGATGGGCGTCAAGCGTTGAGTCGCGATGCCGAGTGGATGAAGTCCAAC
Organism: Nitrospira sp.; assembly: GCA_025363325.1. Classification (GTDB taxonomy): domain Bacteria; phylum Nitrospirota; class Nitrospiria; order Nitrospirales; family Nitrospiraceae; genus Palsa-1315. Next base: position 3,272 of record JANYEF010000378.1, read on the forward strand.
TCGGGCGCGCTGGTCAAGGTTGAAGGGCACTGTGACGAACGCGGGACCTCCGCCTACAATCTCGTGCTCGGTGAAAAACGGGCGAAAGCTGCGCGGAACTATCTGGTCGAACTCGGTGTCGGTGCCAATCGTCTTTCCGTGGTGTCGTATGGAAAAGAGCGGCCCTCATGCAATGAACATGCGGAATCGTGCTACCAGCAGAATCGGCGAGGACATCTTGCGTTGAAGACAGGGAAGTAGGCGACATGCTCTTTGTCGCGACGGTTGTGACGCCGTTGTCCGCGAGGAGAGAGCGGGGGATTCCTTTATCATAGTGGGTGGAACAATGTGGAACCATTCGGATACAAAGGGAACCTGGACGACGTTCTGTCTGATCGGTGCCCTGTTGTCGACCGGCTGCATTGCCCAACAAGCTGATCTTAAACAGACGGAGAAGAATCTTCAGCTGCGTATCAAGCAGTCGAGCGATGAGTCGGCTCAGACCCGTGCGCGACAGAGTCAGGAGATTTCGGTGCTTCGAGAGCAGGAGTTACCGCAGTTGCGTGGCGAGCTGGAGCGGGCGTTGCACCAAGCTCAGGAACTCCAGGGCAAGCAGGAAGACCTCAAACAGCGCTCTGCACAACTTGAGCAACAAACCAAGCGGCTCGAACAGTTGGCCGGTAAGCTGGAGGCGGATAGCGCAACTCGCTACAACCAGGTGCGCGAGAGCCTTAATGCTCAAGATGTCAAAAACAAGCAGGATCGCGATCAGCTCCGCATGGAGGTGAACGCTCGCCTTGACGATATGAGCCGACAGGTGGAGGTGGTACGAAAAGAGATCATCGAAGTCGTGCAGAGGACGAACAGCGGACTTGCCAAGAGTCTCGACACACGTCTGGAGGAGCAGCGGAAGACGGCGACTGCTTTGAGTGAGCGTCTGGCTCAAGAGGAGCAGGCCAGTAAGACACTGTCAACCAAGGTTGAGTCCGATATCAAAGCCTCGACG
>JANYEF010000404.1 GCA_025363325.1 Nitrospira sp.
TCTCTGCCGACGCCCAGCTCGTCGAAGCGGCCGAAATGCGTGTCGATCTCTCCTCTCTCACAGGCGAATCCCAACCGAAGCGGCGGACAGCGGAGCCGGTGGTCGATGGACATCTCCTGGATATTCCCAATCTCGTATTCGCCGGCACCCCCGTGCTCTCCGGCAGAGGTCGGGCGGTGGTGTTCGCCACCGGCATGCAGACGGAATTTGGCAAGATCGCCCGCCTCTCCACGAGCGTGGAGACAGACCTCAGTCCGCTGCAGAAAGAGATCACCAAACTCACCCGCATCGTCGCCATGATTTCGCTGGCCATGGGAGCCTCGTTTTTCGCGATCGGGCTATGGACCGGCCTCGGCTTTTGGATCAGCGCGATCTTCGGGATCGGCATCATCGCGGCGAACGTGCCGGAAGGACTGCTCCCCACTGTGACGCTGGCCTTGGCGTTGGGCAGCCAGCGCATGGCCAAACGCCACGCGCTTATCAAGCAACTGACGTCCGTTGAAACCTTGGGTTGCACCACCGTCATCTGCACGGATAAGACGGGAACGCTGACCAAGAACCGGATGCGCGTGGCTCGTTTCTATATGGACCATCTCGAAGTCGAGGTGCAGGAAAGCTGTCTGGTGATCGCCGGACGAGTAACCAGCGCGATCGAGGCCGAGGAGTATGCGCCGCTCTTCGACGCGATCATCCACTGCCACAATGCCAAACGCGTGCGGCGGAGCGACGGCCGCCCCTCCGTCACGGGCGATCCAACCGAAGTGGCCCTGGTTGAGTTCGCACTGGATCACGGACTCCTTCACCATGAACCGTTGCCCCGGATGGGTGAGCTACCGTTCGACGCGGATCGGAAGCGCATGTCCACCCTCCATTGGCGTGAGGGCCGGCTCGTGGCCTTCGTGAAGGGAGCGCCGGAATCGCTCGTGCCCCTCTGCAGTCAGATGCTCCACCACGGTGCATGCTCGTCGATGAGTCAGGAGGACCGCCAGCGCATCATGGCGCAAAGCCGTACCTTCGCGCACCAGGCCTATCGGGTCCTGGCTGTGGCCATGCGTGAAATTGAGCAGGGTGTCGAGAAACTGGGCATCGACCAGGTGGAACAGAACCTCATCTTCCTCGGCCTCGTGGCGATGATAGATCCTCCGCGCCACGAAGTGCCAGAGGCCATCGCGCGCTGCCGCCAAGCCGGCGTCCGCGTTATCATGATTACCGGCGACCATCCGCTCACGGCCCTGGCCATCGCCCGCCAGGTTGGGCTGCTGCCGGAAGAGCCCCACACCGAGCCGGTCGGATACTGTCCCGTGATCGAAGGGCAGCAGGTCGAAACGATGAGCGACGAGGCGCTGCGTCGGCTCCTCACGCCCACCCGCCCTGGCGAAGCCGAACCGGTCTTCGCGCGCGTGGCCCCCCGGCACAAGATGCGCGTGGTGTCGGTGCTGAAAGACATGGGCGAAGTGGTGGCCGTCACGGGCGACGGGGTGAACGACGCCCCAGCCATCAAGAAAGCCGATATCGGCATTGCGATGGGCATCGCTGGGACAGACGTGGCGAAAGAAACAGCAGACATGATTTTGCTCGACGACAACTTTGCGACCATCGTCAACGCCATTGAAGAAGGCCGTACGGTATTCGACAATATCAGGAAGTTTGCCACCTATGTGCTCGTGAGTAACGTGCCGGAAGTGGTCCCCTACTTGGCCTATGGCTTTCTAGGGATGCCTTTGGCCCTCACCATCCCGCAGGTCCTGGCGATTGACCTCGGCACCGACATGGTTCCGGCCATTGCGCTGGGGGCAGAGCCCCCTCATCCTGGCATTATGGATGTCCCGCCACGCCCAAAAAGCGAGCGGTTGCTCACCGTTCCGCTCCTGCTCAGAACCTATTTCTTCCTGGGCCTGAACTCGGCATTCCTGGCCATGGGTGGATTTTTCCTCTATCTCTTTGCAAACGGCTGGAGTTGGGGAACCCCGTTGGACTGGTCTTCTCCTTTATATAAGGAGGCGACAACGGTGACTTTTGCCGGGATAGTCTTGGCACAGGTCGCCAATGTCTTTTCCTGCCGATCCGACCGGCTGTCGGTGGCTCGGTTCGGATGGTTCAGCAACCCGCTCATTCTATGGGGAGTCGTCATTGAGATCACCATCCTTGCGTTTATTACGTACACCTCCTTGGGGAACGACATCTTCCGAACGGGCCCCTTGCCTGTCTGGATTTTCGGACCACTCGCGTTGGGTGCCCTTGTGCTGTTAATCGCAGAGGAAAGCCGCAAGTTCATCGTGAACCGATTCAAAAACAGTCGCGCAGGCAAAGTCACGCAACAAGCGGGACAATCATGACCAGTCACCCCCAAGACCCGCTTCCTGAGGTGCCTGTTACCGAGGTCCTTCCGCACGGATCTTCCTCAGCTCCAGCTCGCCATTCGTCGAGCGCCCCATCCGACCACGAGCACCGGCTCCCCGCCTCCCTGCCCCTGTTCCCTTCACCCCGGACCGGGCCCCGCCGTCCCTGGTTCATCGGCATCGTGACCCTGCTCGCGATCATAGGGGCAGGAACCTGGTATTGGTGGACGGCCGGAACTCCGCCGGTCCACTACAAAACAGCGCTGGTCGATCGAGGCCCCATCACCGCGATTGTCACCGCCACCGGCACGGTCAATCCAGTCGTGTCGGTGCAGGTGGGCAGCCAAGTCTCCGGCAAAATCACCCAACTGATGGCGGACTTCAATTCCGTGGTCACGAAGGACCAGGTCCTGGCCACGATCGATCAGCAGCCGTTCCAAGCGCGAGTAAGCCAAGCCCGCGCGGCGCTCAAGAGCGGACGTGGCAATCTGGCGAAGGCAAAAAACATGGCGAATCAGCGGAAACTCGAACTCGATCGTATGACGATCCTGCTCCGGCAGCAAATCGTCTCACGGGCAGATCGCGATCTCGCCGCCACAAACTTTCGCGACGCCCAAGCCCAAGTCGAGGTTGCGCAGGCGCAGGTGGATCAAGCGGTGGCCACATTGGCCTCAGCCGAACTCGATCTCGGCTATACCACGATCTATTCCCCGGTCAACGGCATCGTGGTGTCCCGCAACGTCGATGCCGGCCAAACCGTCGCCGCCAGTTTCCAAACGCCGACCCTTTTCGTGATCGCCCAGGACCTGACGCAGATGCAGGTGAACGCCAACGTCAGCGAATCGGACATCGGCGGGGTCGCGGAAGGCAAGCCGTCCAGCTTCCGCGTGGATGCCTATCCCAAACAGTTCTTCGAAGGCACCGTGACGCAAGTTCGCAATGCGCCAATCAGCATTCAGAACGTGGTGACCTACGACGTGGTAATCACGGTAAACAATCGCGATCTCAAGCTCAAGCCCGGAATGACTGCGAACGTGACGATCGTGACGGCCAAGAAAGAAAATCCTCTCCGCGTACTGAATGGGGCATTGCGCTTCCGGATGCCGGCGGTCCCGGTGGACCGCAAGGTCACGCAGGTGTGGGTGATGGATCAGGAGAAGCAGGTTCGACAGACGGTGATCACCACCGGCATCGCCGACTCCCTCTTCACAGAAATCGCCGAAGGGACGCTGAAGGAGGGAGACCAGGTGATCCTGGGGATTGAGACGCCCGAAGAACAAGCCCAGAAGAAGTTGCCGCCGGGCTTCGATGGCGGTCCGAGGATGAGATGAGGAAGAATAGCTATCAGCGATCAGCTTTCAGCGCTCAGTTTCGGAGCAAACGGTTACATCTCAGAGCTGAAGGCTGACAGCTGACGGCTGACGGCTGAAAGCTACCCACGATGTCCTTTCTCTGGCTCACGATCTTGTCCGCCCTCCGCATCCTCCGCCGCAATCCGCTGCGCGCCGGGCTGACCATGCTCGGCATCATCATCGGCATCGGCGCCGTCGTGGCGATGGTCAGCTTGGGTCAGGGCGCCACCGCCTCCGTCCAAGCGGAAATCGCCAGCCTGGGGACCAACGTGATGATCATCGTCCCCGGGGCGACTACCGTCGGGGGCGTGCGCGGCGGACTCGGCTCAATTTCGACGCTGACCGTCGATGATGCGGAGGACATCGAGAAGAAAGTCGCGAGCGTCACCACGGTGATGTACGCGACACGCTCGGTCCTGCAAGTCATTCATGAGAATAAAAATTGGAGCACGATCGTCCTCGGGACGACCCCTGTCTTTCCTGATATCCGGAGTTGGCCCATCGCGCAAGGGAACTTTTTCACGCAGTCGGACATGGACTCAGCCGCCAAAGTCGTCGTCTTGGGAAAAACCGTTGCCCAAAATCTGTTCGAGCCGGGGGAAGAAGTAGTGGGGAGTGAGCTCCGTATCAGAAACGTCCCGCTCCGTGTGATCGGCGTTCTGGCATCGAAAGGACAGTCCATAACGGGGCAGGACCAAGATGACTTCGTGGTGCTCCCCTTCTCAACCGCCGAACGCAAAGTCCAGGGAACGAAATTTCTTGGAACCGTCGGGATCATTCTGGTGGCGACTCAAACGCGGCACGAAATCCCCGCCGTCCTGGACGACATCAAGGATCTCTTGCGAACGAGGCATCGGCTGCACCAATCTGAAGAAGACGACTTTACCATCCGCACGATGGAAGATATCGCCAAGACCATCGCCGGCACGAGCCGGACGATGATGCTCATGCTGATGGGCATTGCGTCGATCTCGCTGATCGTCGGCGGGATCGGAATTATGAACATCCTGCTCGTGTCCGTCACCGAACGAACCAGGGAAATCGGACTACGCATGGCCGTCGGCGCCAAGCGCGCGCATATTCTGCTTCAATTCCTGATCGAAGCGATCATCATGACCGCGATCGGCGGAGCGCTCGGCGTGGGAGCGGGAATCGGGATCGCCCGGTTGCTGACCACCATGATCGGCTGGCCGACCATTATCTCTCTGGAAGCCGTCGTCATTGCGTTTCTATTTTCCCTGATCGTCGGCGTCTTCTTCGGCCTGTATCCCGCGAACAAAGCGTCGAAGATGAACCCCATCGAGGCGCTGCACTACGAATGAGGCACCACCAGCATGGCGAACATTGCGCAGAATCAGGACATTGCCAGGCGGTTGCGAGAAGTCGCACAGCTCTTAGAAGATCAGGGCGCGAATCGGTTTCGCGTGCAGGCCTATCGCGCGGCAATAGGCACGATTTCCCCCCGAAGGGGGAGCCCTGTGGGGCTTGATCCCCAGCGTCGGGTGGTCGGACCATTGGTCTTTCTGGAAGGAGGGATTCCCAGCGGTGATGGTGACCGATACCGCCCTCTTCCGCTATCCCGCCTACCACTCGAACGCCGACAGGCCTGAGTTCGTGCAGTATGAACAAATGGCGCGCGTCGTCTCCGGCCTGCACGCTGTCATCGCAGAGATGGCGAATGCACCACAGTGAGAGAGGGCGAACGAGAGGAAATAGTCAGACTATCCTTGCTCGTTTCCTCTCCCCACCGCTGCACCCGAACGTGACACAGAGAGGGCGGCCTGGGTGAATCAAAAACTGCCCTTCCCCCCACATAGCGGGGACGAGCTCACCTCTATATAGTGAGGACGTCCGAGCCGATCCTCAACTGCGCGCGGCCAACGAGGGTCTTCCCAGACCGCGCGTTGCGCGAGCATAGAGGATTGGCTCGGCCTCTCCCTCACTATTCTGATTCGCCCCTGCTTAACCCTATTCCTCTGCCTGAACTCCAGAATGATAGGTGCTATACACATACACAGGGATAGACAGGTGGCTGAGATGTTTTTCCATCAGCGGCTTGACGTCTTTCCAGTCGAGCCCACCGACACCCGTGGCCAAGCGTGGAAGTGCGACACTCTTGAACTTCTCAGCCTCAATCACCTTACACAACGCTTTGAGACAGTGGTTCACGTTCTCGATCGTGGCCCGGCCTGGATGGCTGGCCCCGTGACTGGTAGCAGCCTCCTGAGTAAACAGATTCACAATCCGAACACCGCCAACACCAGACCATATCCACAGCGCGCCGGTCTTTGGCGTAGCCGTCTGGCAGTAATGCCGGAAGTCCTTATACATCGCCGGCCATTGTCCTCTGAGTGCTAGCGCTAACCCGTTCGCAAAGTTATCGTTAGGAGCAACGCCGTGCGCCAGGGCCTCCGCCTTCGTCAATAAAATATCCCCTGCCACTTCCTTCAACATGTCACGTCCTCCTCCGTCGAGTTA
>JANYEF010000416.1 GCA_025363325.1 Nitrospira sp.
CATGCACACGCGTCGCCCTCACAGCGCCTACCATCAGGTGCTCAAACGCGTGAACCGCCAATGATTTCATCGGACCTTCTCCTCGTCCTCCACTGCTGCGCTCGAGCACAACGTTGACCGTTTGACCGTCTTGTTTCGGCACATGGCTCTCTAGAGACCGGATGGCCGACCGCCTAAGAAACGGTGCTGTCCGAAGTTTTGCCACGACCGCGCAATAAAAAAAACATCACCACCCCTACAACGGCAATCCCTGCGAACGCGATCATGAAATAGCCGGGAGGCATCGGTATTTTCGTTTCCCCTACCGAGAACGGAAATCGCGATACAAGATCCTGTTTGTCGCCCACGGTGACCAGACCGATGAATTTGCCGGGCTTGTCGAAGCTGCATTCGAAATTGATCGAGCCGGCGGGGTAGACCTTGGGCGGCAGGTGAAGGACCGTGATGGCCTGAAGGTCCTGCTCCGAGCCCGTATCCCTGATGACCCGAATCTCGGTAGTCAACGGGCGGAGTGCGTCTTCCATATAATCGAGCACCACAACCGTGCGGCCGGTCGCCGGAATGTCCTCGCAGAATTCCTTATTGCGTGAGTTGTCAGGCTGATAGCCAGTGAAGTGCATGTTGTACGGGCCGATCGTGAGCCTGCACATGTCCTCTGCCAATGCCAGTCCTCCGTGAGCCTGGGCCTGTGTGGAGAATGACACTCCAATCGCGACCATCACCAAGCACAGGCCAACAGGTTTCAGAAATTGCAACGACATCATCGGATCCTCCCTATGGAATTATGTACTATTCGTGATTGCGGACCGGTTCGTCTGGTGTACTACGAACGGAGGACAGACCACCAACTCCGCAACCACTTCGATTTTACGACCTTGTACAGGAGCCACGCAAGCAGCAACAGTACTACCAGCGGTTCCACCACTGAAAGCACAAGCTTCTGATAGTCGATCATCTGTACCCGCAAGAGATACTGGTAGCGCAACGGATTCTTCCCCTCCGCCGTAATGATGACCCTGTACAGGCCCTCGTCCAGCTTGGCTTCGCCCCTGACCACTCCGTCCGGGTGGTGGCTCGGACGCCAATCTGCCACCATCTGAGCTTCTGTTCCGTCGATGGTCCCGTCAACTCCCTTCACGACCCGCATACCTACCGGCACGTTGCGCAACGCCGGATCCACGAGATCCACCACCATGAAGGTCTCGCCTATCTTGGGAATTTCCGTGCAGTATTGAGCTTTCAGCTCATATTGCGGCTGGTAGGCGCTGAAATGCACCACGCTCTCACCCATCCGGCGCGAGCAAGGGTCTGCGTCTGGTGGCGCATCTCCATGTGCAGCGGCTACGCCGGGGTACAGTGCCGCAACAAGAATGAGCACCGTAGCGCCTGCCCATGTCACTTGCCTAATCATTATGCCGGACCCTCCTGATTTTTGACCTTACGCTGATCCGCCGTTCGGTTCGTCCACGATGACGGCGCTCCGTGTAGCTCAGCGATCCCACTGCTTATTATATATTGTGTGCATACCACCATGTCATATTTGTCGCCTTATCATCATTATGACGAAAGGAGAGGCCATGCGAGGTCAGCCATTTGGTGATCGCGGAATAAGCTCGTCACACCTCGGCCTCACGGGCACGGGCGCACAAGACAGAGCAACGGCTGGCGTGGCACCCCCGGGTACAAGTGCACTTCATGCCTACTCTTGCCTCGTGGCTCAATCAGGCAGAGGTCTAGCCGGTATCCTTGCTCGGGACACTCTCACAAGTGCTAGACCAGATCGATGCCTTCGTCGCTGCCTACAATGCAACGGTGCGTCCGTTCGAATGGACCGTACAGGTGGTCTGCACCAAGTATCTCCAAGTCTCAACATACGCCAATGAATGCCAGCACGTATCTAGTCTACTGTCTCAGTAACGGCTTTACAACGCCTGGTCTTCGCCAGAATGTCTCAACTGCTTTGGTCCACACAAACGACTTGCGATTTTCGTTACAGAGCCGAATGAACGCGTCGATCGCTTCGAGCAACTCAGGCACACGCTTAAAGACGCCGCATGGGATTCGCTTGCGCCGGATCTCCTGAACCAGCGCTCGACCAGGTTCAGCCACGAGGCACTCGCCGGGGTAACGTGCAGATGAAACTGTGGATGCTTCGCACGCCAGGTGTTCACATTGGGATGGCGATGCGTTCCGTCGCGATGCGTTCCGTCGTTGTCCAGGATCAATCAAGT
>JANYEF010000421.1 GCA_025363325.1 Nitrospira sp.
TCTCAATCGCCGTCCGATCTACATCGCCCACCGCCTGCAACCAAAAAGGATAATGGCGGCCCTCGCGACGGTCAAGAAACCAGTACATTTCTTCAATCAGCGAGTCATGAATGGCCCGGGCACGGCCTTGTCCTTTTCAGGCCCCCCCCCCACTGCTGACAGGGCCTGATCGAGGACGTCCCGCACCTGCGAAGGAGGCCAGCCCGATCTCTGAGCCCCAGCTGCTGCAATTCTCAATGACACGGATCTAATTGTTGACGAATGCAATAGAGCGCTGGAATGCCGGCCGGCTTGGGCATTCTCGACGAGTTCTGTATACGAGATCTCGGCCAGACCGCCCCTCTAAATCTTGCTCCTCAGTGTTGCTAAATCAAGGGGCGAATACTCTTCGTCATCCTGTATAGAATATAGTGATAGATGTGCGGAACGACTATCCATCGTCAGTAGGTGAAACTAACCAGAATAGGGAATAGTCCTTCTGTAAATATTTTCACATCCACAACTTATAATGGAGGATCCACCGGTAGTGCTCCTCCCCGTGGAGGTCGACCTGCAGACACTCGCCGAAGTTGAGCGGAGGTTCACGACGGACGCGGCGTATAACGCCTCTCTGGCGGCGCGGCGCGGGCCGTCTGGTTTTCAGTGCCGCCAGTTCGTCCACCACACCGACGAATGGATGACCACGTGGGGCTTGATGCTATACACTCAATGTGGCCAACAGGCTTCACTCACGGCAGAAACCATCGTCCACCGCGGACATCGTCCTCTTCGCGCCTGACTCCAGGCTATGTGGTGGGATCCAGAACAATAACATGGCATGAGTGCCTTCAGGGTTGCATCGGTGGCTGGGAGATACGACACCATGTGGGCCTGCCTACAAAAGCTCAGGCGGGAGATGGTGCCGACGGGCCGGAACCAGCTGTCCAACGACGTAGAGATCGACGAGACGTATGTGGGGGGCGCCAGGCCGGCATGGAGGGTACAGACACTGGGGAAACAAAGCCTTGGTGGCAGTGGCGGCACAGATCGACAACAAAGCCATCGGGCGGATTCGCCTGCGCCGCATCCCCGCCGCCATTGAGCCGTGATCGAGAATGGTCACGGATGGGAGGGAAGGCGACGCGGGGGTGGCGACACTCCGGTACAAACACCAGGACAAAGTGATCCGGGATAGTAAGAAGACCGCGGCCACGTTGTTACCATGAATGCATCGGATGTCGTCGTTCTTGATCTCACGTATGAAAGTAAACTTCTCCATAACCTTCTACGCTCAATGGTCAATTCCCTGCCTCTCAAGACCGTCAAGCATTTTGACGGATCGGCTCCCCCTCGTCATGTCACGCACCCTCAATCAGATAATCACACTGGCCATATAGCCCAGTGCATAGCCCATAGAAAAACTGACCGAACCCATTCAACCGCACCACCACCATCCATACAAAGCCTGACTCACCCCACAGCGCTCCCTCTACAAACCTGGTACACCTATGAAACTCCTAACTCCACGCCTCAAACACTTCGACAACTTGCAAGCACTAGCCGACTATGTTGCGCAAGAACTCGTCAACACGCTCGAAGATGATCTGCTCAAGATGACAACCAGTGAACGCCGCCAATACAGTAACGAGGAACGTGCCGACATGCGTCGTCGCCTGCACGATGTCAAAGTCTTTCACCACTACGCCCAGGCCGTCCCTGATCTCCTCAAAGCCAGCGAAGACTTTTGCGCGTGCATCGATAGCACGGGAGGACTCACCACTGACCCTGAAGGATATCGTGTCCCGAACGCCGATCCTGACTGGATCGATCTTGGCGAAGCCTATCAGCACATGAAAAGAACATTACGCACCCTTTCCGCGCATAATCCCTCAACGGCCAACACACACACCAGCCTTCCATCACTCGCCTCGACATAACCCATAAGGACCGCCATACCACGACAGTCCCCTACCGTTCAGATCTGGGATAACTTAGAGACAGCCCTCGAACTCACTAGCTCCCAGACCTTTCACACCCTTCCATGATCAATACGCCGTTAATGTGCCTCAGACATCTCCCTCTTCACCATCACACTCTTTCTCCAGATCCAGAACGCCACGAATCAGAAAAAGAACCCCCACATCGCGTCCGACTGACAAAAGGACTACCATCACTCCCGTGCATTCGCTATACTCCGCCACGCAACGAGGTCTATACCCCATCACACTCAC
>JANYEF010000423.1 GCA_025363325.1 Nitrospira sp.
GGCTCTTCGCTCCCTCACCTCCCGCGACACCCCCTCCACGGCGCTCTGAAGTGGAAACCTTCCGGAATTCCCGTCGCCGTGGTCTGACGACCACGGTGCGGTGGTCAGTTCCGGCTTTCCTTCTTCAGACGCCGGGCGGGACCCCGTCGCTCCGGTGAAGTCCGCTCAGAGCCACAGGCCGCCAGCTGCGGAGAAACCGAAGCGGTTTTTCGAGAAAGAATTGGTGAAAGAAGGAGGGGTCGGATGGATAGAAGTCTGCTCCCGGCTGAGGCTGCAGCCTTCGCGTTTGCAACAGCGAGCAAGTGTCGCTTACTTCGGCAAGTTGTGTCTCGTCTCCTCCGCCATGCGCTCACAAACTCCTTCCGGCCTGACCGCAGTGATTTCCTTCTTCTTCGACTTTGGGTGCAATCGAGGTATTATGAGGATCAACCAGGGTGTATTCTTCAGACATGAGACTAGCTGTATTGACGATAGCTATATTCCTCGTATGTATTTCACCGGTGAGCGCACAAGAACACCTCGTACCCGAGATGCACATGTTTGGCGTACCGGATCAATATCAGCAAAAGATAAGACAACTATTTGAGGAAGGATTCAAGCCAGAGGTCAGGGCTAAGGTTCTGATTCTTGAATCATTCACAACTGAATCTCTGGTCGGTATTCGAAAGACCTCACATGGAATGGAAGTTTTTCACCTCCGGGCTAGGAGTAGCATAGGAGATACAGAAATACTAAAAGAATATGAGGCCGGAAGAATCACGTTATTGGATCGGAACGGCAATCAGACTCCTGGAATAGAAACCAAGGAATATCAGGACCTCAAATCTAGAACACCCTCTGACTTTCGAGAAATACCCATAGAAAGTAGAAGTAAGAGCATAGATCAAGGAACTGCAGATCTCGTCTTAGATGTTTGGAAGGCCATGTTGCTTGAAACTCACTACACAAAGAAAGGTCGTTTTGGGAAGGATGGAACAACTTACTATTTCTCAATGTGGGACAGTGTCAGTGGCCCCCTCACTGGAGAGATATGGAGCCCATCCGACGCTTCACGAACCGGCCGCTTAGTTCATCTGGCAAATTCACTGCGACGATACGCACACCAAGAAGTAAGTGAAGCCGACTTGAAAGCCATTATCAAGAGAACCCGATTGCAGCTCAACGCTACAAGGTAAGGTGTATTATTTATCCGATCGACGCTTTCGTTGCGGCAGCACAAGGTCAACTACACATTGAACCTGAAGTACACGATGTCGGCCTCTTTGATCACGTAGTCTTTGCCTTCGAGCCGAAATAACCCCTTCTCCTTCACCTTCGCCTCTGACCCGCAAGCCAGCAGATCGTCGTAGTGATAGACCTCGGCGCGGATGAAGCCACGCTCCATGTCGGAGTGAATCTTGCCGGCAGCTTGCGGCGCTTTCATGTTTTTCGGAATAGGCCAGGCGCGGGATTCGATTTCGCCGGCGGTGAAGAAGGTCACGATATTGAGAAGGGTGTAGGCTTCGCGCGTCAAGCGTACAAGGCCCGATTCTGTGAGCCCCATTTCCTTGAGAAAATCCAACCGCTCATTTTCAGGAAGCGTGGAAAGCTCCGCTTCGAGTTGCCCGCAAATCGTCACCACACGGGCGCCGCGTTTGTCGGCGAACTCGCAAACCGTCTTCACCATCGCCTCGTCGGCGCTGACCTGTTCCGACACATTCGCCACGAAGAGCACCGGCTTCGCCGCCAGCAATTGACATTCATCGAGCACCACGCGTTCTTCGGGGGTGTAGGTCAGGTTGCCCAGCCATTCGCCCTTGTCGAGCAATCCGATCAGTTTGTCGATGAACGCCAACTCAAACGCGGCCTTCTTATCGCCTGCTCGAACTTTCTTTTCCGTCTTTTGCTTCCGCCGATCGAGCGTGTCGAGGTCGGCCAACAGCAACTCGGTTTCAATGATGCCGATGTCGCGAAGTGGATTAACCCCTCCGCTGACGTGCACGACATCCGTTCCTTGAAAACAACGAACGACATGGAGGAGCGCATCGACTTCGCGGATGTGTCCGAGAAACTGATTGCCAAGACCTTCACCCTTGCTCGCCCCTTCGACCAGGCCTGCGATGTCGCGAACCTCCAACGTGCTATAGGTCGTCTTCTTCGACTTAAAGAGATCGGTGAGAACTCCCAGTCTCGGATCCGGCACCAGGGCGATGCCGGTATTGGGATCGACGGTCGCGAAGGGATAGTTGGCCGCCAATGCGGCGCTACCAGTAAGCGCATTGAAGACGGTGGTCTTTCCGACGTTCGGGAGTCCGATCATGCCGCAACATAAACCCATCGATCACCTCAGTCCTATTCTTCTTCCGTCGTTTCTCGTTCCCGCACATTAAACTGATTCATCGCCACCGCGACTCCTCGATGAATCACACATTCCAACGCATCGACGGCGCGATCGAGACAGGGATTCAATACTTCGATCTCTTCTCTCGTGAACGCCTGCAACACATAGTCCGCCGAATCTTGTCGTGGTGCCGGACGTCCGATTCCAATCTTGAGTCTGACAAACTCCGGCGTCCCCAACGCCTCGACGACGGATTTAATGCCGTTGTGCCCACCATGACCGCCGGCTTGCTTGATCCGGAGGCGTCCCGGCTCAAGGTCGAGATCGTCATGGATGAGAATGAGGTCATCAGCGGTGAGCATGAATTCTCGGAGGAGGCCCTTGAGCGGAGGACCCGTGATGTTCATCGAGTCGAGGCTGCCGGCGAGTTCGAGGAATTCTGACCCGAGCCGTCCCGATCCGCGATGAGCCATGCCGCGCTTGGCGAGACGGATGGACCACCGAGCTGCGGCCCGCTCGATGACCCACATGCCGACGTTGTGGCGGGTTTGGGAATAGGCAGCACCTGGGTTGCCCAGCCCAACGATGAGGTGCAAGGTTACTTCTTCTTTTCGGCTTCTTTCTTCTCAGCTTTTGGCGCTGCAGCGCCTTTCTTCTCGCCGCCTTTTGCATCAGGAGCAGCAGCAGTCGCACCGGCTTTCGCCGGTTCACCGCCCTCAGCGCCTTCACCTGCCACCTTGCCCTTCGCGGCCACCTCAGGCTCTTTCGCACCCTCTGGTGCGGCTGCACCGCTCGCGAGGAGCGATTCGAGCTTGGCTTCCGTCATCGGCGCCGCCACACTCACGACCATCTGCTCGGGATCGTCGAGATAGCGGATCCCTTCGCGCGTGGCCACGTCTTTCAAATGAAGACCTTGCGCAATGTTGAGCCCCGAGGCATCGACCTCGATGAAGTCCGGCAACACAGCCGGCAGACATTCAATGTGCAACTCGCGCATATTGTGGTGAAGGA
>JANYEF010000458.1 GCA_025363325.1 Nitrospira sp.
CCGCTTCGTCATCGACGACCTTGTGGCCTATGGCGTTGACCGTGGCGAGCAGGAGTCCCACATGAGGATCTTTGATGGTTCCCCACAATAGTCCGGGTGAGTCGGTGATGGCCATGTGGTCGTTCAGTTTGTGACGCTGCTGGACTTTGGTCACGGCTGGTTCGTCGCCCACACGAGCGATGCGGCGTTTGAGGAGCATGTTCATCAGGGTCGATTTACCGACGTTAGGAATTCCCATAATCAGCATGCGCAGCGGCTTCGCGCTGCTGTTACGATGGGGGGCAAGCGGCTGACAGAGCTGGGGCAGCTTGGCGGCATGGCCCGCATGATGACACGATAGGGCCACGGCGCTGACGCCCGGTTTCCGGTTATACAGGTCGAGCCAGGCCTGAGTGACGGCGGGATCGGCGAGATCGGCCTTGTTGAGCACTTTCAGGCTAGGGCGCTGGCGGGCCAGACGCAGCTCTTCGATCAGCGGATTGCAGCTGGCGTTCGGTATGCGCGCATCCAGCACTTCGACGATGACATCGATCACCTCCATCGTCTTGGCCGCTTCTTTGCGCGCCGCATTCATGTGACCGGGAAACCACTGTATGGACATGAGGGGGACAGACTTTCTAAAAAAAGAGTTGTACTCTAGCAGGATGCTGAAAAGGCCGCCAGCACCACAGAGCGTGGCGCGTGAAGCGCGTGACTTGCGAGAAAGGCGCGATCCGAAGTTCGACGTTCTGAAAACCTCGAACTTCGGACCTCGAACCCTCGCGTCTTGCCCGTCCCGCCAGTCTCGATCGGCTCAGCCGAGTTGGGCCGGTTCGGCGGTGAGTTCGAGCGATTCCAGCATTGCTCCGACTTCTTCGGGCGCCGTCTCAATCTCAAACCGCTCTCTCCGGATTTCGTTTCCGGTTCTACCGCGATAGACCAGTTCATCCGTATCGAGATCATATTCCGGAATCTCTGTGCTCTCCCATCGCTGCACGAAGTAGTGGGCATAGAGGGTATAGAGGCCATGGTCCTTGCGGTTGTGCCGCAAGACATACTCCGGCATGGTCTGGACATCCAGATCGGCATGGTAATGCTGGAGCCAGAGGTAATCTCCAAGGATCACCAATTTCATCAACGGGGAATCCGAGTAGAGCTTGAGTTTGACGGCCTTCCCCATGGCCTTCAGCCGCTTGAGGAGCTGGATACTCTGCCGGACTTCTTCCCGGAATGTATCCAGCGTAAACTCGGGATGGTTGATCGCCTGGATGCGCGCGCTCGCTTCCTGGCTGTAGGGATTCACCAGCATGATTCTGCCCCCCAGGCATTTGTCGAGGACCGACGACAGACCTCCCACTTGATCCACAAAGGTGCTGTGGCCGCTGGACCCGATGACCGAAATGGTTCGGCCTATGCCCTCCTCTTCTTTGAGTTGCTCGATATGCCGTTGTGCCCCCCGCGTGCGGCGCGGGAAGAACGAGACGAGGCCGGCGCCGGTCGCCACGAGGGCGAGGGCTCGGTTTCGCATGCTGCGATGGAAGTAATTGAGGCAGACGATCAGGAGGATCGCCACCGTCATTTCCACGACGATGAGCGAAAGCTTGTCATGTTCGACGCGAGACCAGAATGACAAAAACTGTCTGGCGCCTGCCGGGAGCAAGAGCGCAATGCCCGCACTCAGGGCGACGATGAGAATGTGATAGAGACTCCCTGCGGCGTCGCGCAGGAATGCTCGAACTGTTGACCATACGGATAAAAACAAGGATGCACCTCTTTAGGTTATAACGGACGACCTCACGGCGATGTCGGGCTAGCAATGCGAGCGATGGATGGGTACGCCTCAGGCGGAGTGCTCAGCAGATGCAGAACGGCTGCGTGCGGACAAAAAAAGATCGCATCAGACTTCGTGTCTAGTGGAGGACTGCAGCCTCCGAACACGGAAGGTCTTATGCGATCATCTGCACCCTACCACGAACGTATTGGTCATGCAAGGCATGCCGCGAAAGTGGTTGTTCTGGTTTGTTTGGTTTGTCTCGTTTATTTGGTTGAACCAGACTAACCAGATAAACCAGATGAACCAAATAAACCAGAAAGGCCGGTCTGCTCGTTATCGTAGGCGTTCGCGGCCGTGGGGGGTGGTGAGATCTTGATCGGGACCAAGGGGGACGATACGGGTTGGATTGATGTCGTCGTGGGTGATGTAGTAATGCCGCTTGATGTGGTCGAAGTTGACGGTGTCGGCGATGCCGTCAGTCTGATAGAGGTCTTTGAGGTAGCCGAAGAGGTTGGGGTAGTCGATGATCCGCCGGAGGTTGCACTTGAAGTGGCCGTGGTAGACGGCGTCGAAGCGCACGAGGGTGACGAACAAGCGCCAATCGGTTTCGACGAATTGTGAGCCAAAGAGATAGCGTTGGCGCGCCAGCCGGGCTTCGAGTTGATCGAGGGCGTCGAAGAGGCGCCGCACAGCTCGTTCATAGGCCTGCTGCGATGTGGCGAATCCCGCGCGATAGACCCCGTCGTTCACGTTCTCGTAGATGAAGGTATTGAGGTCGTCGATCTCCTTCCTGATGCCGTCCTGATACAGGTCGATCGTGCTCTGGGTAAAGCGATTGAACTCGCCGTTAAACATGCGCATGAGGTCGTCGTCGGAATTGGTGACGATGCGTTTCGTCACCGTATCCCACAACACAGGGACGGTGAACCGTCCCCGATAGTCAGGATCGGTGGCCTTGTAGGCCTGGCTGAGGAACTGGAATCCGTTGATGGGATCGAGCGAATGGCCCGGCCCTTCGCGGAACGCCCAGCCCCGCTCGTCGCGGATCGGGTCCACAACTGTCATGCCGATCACGCTTTCGAGCTTTTTGAGTTTCCGCACGATGATCGTCCGATGCGCCCAGGGACAGGCCCAGGAAACATAGAGATGGTAGCGGCCGCTCGCCGCCGGGTAGCTGGAACTGCCAGGATTCGCGGTCACCCACCCTTGAAAAGCATCCGGTTGCCTGGTGAAGGCGCCCTCGGTGCTCTGCTCGTCTGGAAATTGTGCCTGGATGGTCATAGTCAGGTTCCCGCTTGCCTCTACCGTACCATATTAATGGTGGAGTGGAGGGGGGAGAGGGGGGTGGCCAGGCGCCCTTCTTGCTCGCAGAACGCGCACGATAAGAATGTGCTTGTTCGATGCGCGCAGTAAAGGGCCACCTTGGCCACTCCCCTAAAGAGAGATAGAGAGGGAATTGGAAGGCCCTCGCCCGGGCTCATGGCACGTTCCGGGAAATCGATTGCGAAGCAATCGGAGGGTAGGGCGGGTGAAAAATACTTGCCAGTGGGTGGGCGGGTGAGAAGGCTGCGCCCAGTGGAAGATCAATCGGCCCCCAACCCTGAAGAGATAACGAGCGAACTTGGAAGGATCAATTAGATGGATGATGTTCTTCGATGCGCATATGTGCGGATTGACCGGGACAATCCTGAAAAGTAGAATGTCGCAATATTTTCCAACGGAGAACGGCTGGTAATCAGACGGGAGGATATCCCGCAGGGGATGGTAACCACAGTGTTTATTCAGCTGGTTCAAACAAGGAGGTCGCGATGCATGTGATGGGACGTATCGGGTTCATGG
>JANYEF010000473.1 GCA_025363325.1 Nitrospira sp.
GCGACGCAGGACTCGCTCGAACTCCCAACGCCCGTGCGTCTCCCAGCCGGCGCGATCAGCGCCACCCAATGGGCGGAGGTGATCGCGTTCATCGACAGCAATCTGGATCTCGGCACGCTCAAGCACGATTGGAAGATCGACCACAAAGTCGATAATGTGATCCGGTTGACCGAGGGCGGCAAACAGAAGTTTCTGGAGTTCATGCGCGACCGCGCGGGGGCGGCGTTTCCGTTCTAACCACAACACGGAGGGCAAGATGACCGCACCATCGAAATCATCCGGTACTATTTGGAGTCGCTACAAGGTCCGCTTGGACTTCATGACGAAGCTGTGCGGCTCCGTGCCCACCACGCCCGCGAGCACGCCCGCGCCGGCCCCTCTGGCGAAGCTGGCCACGCCTGCCACCCCGGCGACGCAGGACTCGCTCGAACTCCCAACGCCCGTGCGTCTCCCAGCCGGCGCGATCAGCGCCACCCAATGGGCGGAGGTCATCGCGTTCATCGACAGCAATCTGGATCTCGGCACGCTCAAGCACGATTGGAAAATGGAGTACAAGATTGATAACGTGATTCGCTTAACGGAAGGCGGCAAGCAGCAGCAGTTGCTGGATTACATGCGCGCACGCGCGGGGGCGGCGTTTCCGTTCTAACGTCCTCGTCAGAAGGAGCCTGTATGGACCCAATCACAGAATCATTTCTCTGTTCCATTTGCCAGCACCGCACCGCGCGCGACTACCACAAGAATCTCATGGGTGGTCTCGCAGGCGCGGTGTGCTGGTTCTGCTTTCTGGCCTGGTATGAGCAAGGCAAAATCACCGATGCATCGATTCGCCAGGAGTCCATCTTTTTGAGGCATGACGACGCCTCCCCAGTAGACGGCACGCCCGTAGACGCCACGCCGCACGCGGAGCAGCCACATTTCGATCTCTTGGCGCACGACCTCACGGCGGCCCTCGTCGTGGATTTCTGGCTACTCCTCCAGTGCCGCATCAGCGAGATGATGCGGCGGGACGGCACGACCGCCGAGGCGTGCGTCGACGCGCTGCGGGTCACATTCCTGATTCCGGCCTATGAGCCGGACTGGATCATCGACACGATGAACGAGGCGTCAGTGACCGCGCGGGAGATGGAGCGCTACCCGACGCGGAGGCTCGCGGATTGATGCCCGATGCATGTGCCACTCGAACAGACACATGGAGGAATGATGGATGCATGACATGAATGAACTGAGCTTCCGCGTGTTCGGCGTCCCGATCCCGAAGGGCAGCCTGAAGGCGTTTATGCGTCCTGGCATGACGCGTCCGGTGGTGACCCATGACAATCTGAAGAGTCTCCCCTGGGCCCAGATGGTCCGGCTCCTGGCACAGGCGCGTGCGCCGTCCGGGGGACCATGGGAGGGGGCCATCGTACTGCATGCGGCGTTCTATCTCCCTCGGCCCAAGAGCCTACCCAAGCGCGTGGTCTATCCGACTAAAAAGCCTGATTTGGATAAACTTCTGCGCAACATCATGGACGCCATGACAGGCGTGATCTATGTGGATGATGCCCAGGTGATCGATATCTGCGCATCGAAATACTATGCGACCGCCGCGATGCCTCCACAAGTCCGCATCACGATCAGGAGAAGAGAGCCATGAGCAGCATGCACACACATTTTGGTGATCCGTGTCTCCACTGCGGCATTCCGCATGACGCGGTGCCCATTGGTCCATGCACGGGCGATAAGACCCTGCATATTTTTCAATTGGAAGACCGTTGCCGTCTCCTCGCCTCGCAGGTGGCGGAATGTCAGCAGCACCTGGCCGTGGCGGAGGAACAACTCGCACAGAGCGCACAGCTTATGTGTCAGGGGGCGCTCAGCCTGAAACACATGATGGATGAACGCGACGCGCTCCGGTTACGTGTAGCGCCCGCTCGAAAGGGCGGGCGAGGATTGAAACTTGCAATCGTCGCAATGTCGTTGAGCCTCTCAGGATGTTTCCTGAATAATTTATCGCCGGAAGTCTGGTGGCCGATCTATTGCCCCGACGGGCAATATAAGCGCCCGGCCAGGTTTGGCATGTTTGGCACGGTGAAGGACGCCTCCCGTTGTGCACCTGTTCCCACCTGTACGGCTCCCTTAGAATTTTCTAGTAGAGTCGGCGGGTGTCGATAACGAGAGGTCGATGCTGCCGGACACCAAGATCCGGCAGAAGTGTGCTCACAATACCAAGGAGGTGTGGCCATGGAAGATGTGATGTGGGCGACTAAGGCGATGACCGCATGACCTGTCCGGTGACCGGCTGCCCCTTGGAGGCGACGGGCTTGGGGCTCTGCCGGGGCCACTTCCGCCAGGTGCCACGTCCGGCCCAGGCCGAGATCTACCAGCTGGTCAAACGGCATCAGGGTGGCCCCGCGCATCAGCAGGCGATCCGGCGCGCCTGTCTCGCCGTCAACCGCGTGCGGGAGGGGCGACCGCCGCAGGCCCAGGCGACGCCGGCCTGGCTCCCCTACCGGGATGACTGAGCCATGAGGATGGGAGATTTCGTGGTGTTTGCCTCGATGACCCTCAACGCCTCGGCCTGCCTCGCCTACCTGTGGCAGGGGCATCGCTGGCAAGCCTGCTATTGGGCGGCGGCCTTTCTGATCAACCTGTCGCTGGTGAACCAACGATGAGCCTGTTATATCACGACGAGACGACGCGCATCTTTCACGGCGATGCCTTCGCTGAGCTGCAGACATTGCCGGATGCCTCTGTGCAAACCTGCGTGACGAGTCCGCCCTATTGGGGGTTACGTGATTATGGGGTAGCGGGACAGCTGGGGTTAGAGCCAACGCCAGAACTGTATGTGGAGAACATGGTGCGCGTATTTCGTGAGGTGCTTCGAATACTCAAGGAGGACGGCACGCTCTGGCTGAACCTCGGGGATAGTTATGCGGGCTCAGCGAATAGCGGTGCAGTGAATCAGAATGCTGGATGTCCTGCCGTGCGGATGAATGGGCTCAAGGCAAAAGGAGGCGATGGACTGAAGCCCAAAGACCTCGTGGGTATCCCTTGGCGCGTGGCCTTCGCACTGCAAGCCGACGGATGGTACTTACGAAGCGACATCATTTGGAGCAAGCCAAATCCCATGCCGGAGAGCGTCACGGATCGGCCCACTAAATCCCATGAATACCTGTTCTTACTCTCCAAGTCTGAACGATATTTCTATGACCATGAAGCGGTACGAGAATCTGGACCTACGTACATCCGCAAAGCCAGCGGCTATAAATTAGTGGCCTACCAAGACTCACATACTGGTAATAATCAGGCTGGCGGCTTAGCAGATAAAGACACCATCACAGAAGGCAGAAACAAGCGCTCCGTCTGGACCGTGGCCACCGCGCCATTTTCTGAGGCCCATTTCGCCACCTTTCCGCCGAAGCTGATCGAGCCGTGCATTTTGGCAGGCAGTCGATCTGGCGACCTCGTGCTCGATCCGTTCAATGGCGCAGGGACGACGGCGATGGTGAGCAAGCAACTCGGACGGCACTATGTCGGCATTGAATTGAATCATGCCTATATTGAGATGAGCGTCAAGCGCCTCGCGCAGGAAGTGCTGCCATTATGACCAAGAAGATTCAGAAGAAACGCAATAACACGATCCTGGTGGTGAATGCGACGAAGAAGCTGTTTGCGCCCGTCACGCCGCGCACGCTCGCGGAGATTCGGGCGATGGGGCAGGTCCTGGTGCTGTGCCGCTAACCGTGGGCAGTTTATTTTCAGGAAGGGAAGAGCGTCGTGCCCGCAAGGGTTGAAACACTGGGGCGCATGATCCTGGAGGCGAGCAGGCGATGAATGAGCCGTTGAATGAACAGGATTTAGTATGGATCGAGATCGGTCGTCCGTATTGTCTGGCCGTCGTCCTGGAATCTCATCGCCTCCTCGCCTCGCGACTCGCGGCGGCGCAGGAGGAGCGTGGGAAGAAGAAGTTTAGAAAGAAGCCCGTGGTAATAGAAGCTGTCAAATTTGACCGGAACATAGCAGAGATTACCACGTGGATTGGTGGTGAGAACGGTGAACGGTTTCTTGCGCGCCCTCCTGATGAGGTCGGCATTCTGACGCTTGGAGGGACTATGTGGGCTTCACGCGGCGATTGGATCATTAAGGGAGTGCGAGGCGAATTCTACCCGTGTAAGCCTGATATCTTCGAGGTCGCCTATGAGCCAGTTATCGACGGCCAGGACCAACGAGAAACCGAGAAAACCGTGAGTTGAAAAACGAGAGGGTCGGTTCATGTGCCCAACTACTAAAATGTACTAAATCTTAATCAATTAGTAGGAGAGAGCGGTTCACCAAAGGAGGTTTCCTATGCACTATCTGATTATCCTCGCGCTGCTGATGTTGACGGGCTGTGGGAGCGGCAACTCGGACCCCACCAGCCCACAGGCCACGCCGACGACCATCTCGGCGGAGGGGATCTGGATGGGGACGACCGGCTCAGGGCGGACCGTAGCCGGTGTGGTGCTGAATGACGGGACCTATTGGTTTCTGTATTCGGGTGTGGGCACGGCACCCGTAGCCGGCGTGGTGCAGGGCATCGGTAGCATCCAGGGGGACGCGTTCACATCCTCCAATACCCGAGATCTCAACCTCGAAGGTCTGGGCGTACTCGATGCCACGCTCGCCGGCACCGTCGTCACGCGCCAGCATCTGAGCGGCACCGTGAACTATGTCCATGGCGGCAGTACCACATTCTCCACAACCTACAATGCGGAGTATGAAGGCGTCCCGACGGTTGACCAGGTCGTCGGGACATACAGCGGACCGGTGACGAACACCGGAGGAGTCGACTGGGTGACGGTCACGTTGACGGCCCCTGGCACCCTCGCCGGGTCCAGCACCGGAGGCTGCAGCGTGACCGGATTCTTTACCCCCCGCAGCCACGGCAATATCTATGATGTGTCCATCACCTTCGCGGGCGGCCTCTGCGCGAACGGCACGAGCACCGTGACGGGGGAGGCGTTTCTGGATGCCGCCACACATCGGCTCGTGAGCGCGGCCCTCAATCCGACGCGGACCAATGGGTTTCTGTTTATTGGCCTGAGAGTGGGTGCGTGATGAGTGAGCACGCAATAGGAGTGCAGCATGAATATTACCCATGACATGGTGAACAGGTTTCTGACGTGGCCGCTCCCGGAGAGTGTCTGCGCAGATCTATGCGCAACCAAGCAGGGCGCTCCGCATCGGTCGGGGACAAACCTCCTCAGCTATACAGAGGCCCGGCAGATGTTGGCGCACGTCGTGCGCGAGGTGCAGGATGGAAGTGGCCGGGTGTGTCAGCATGAATGGGGGCTCATCGACGTGGATCATTACCAAAGCGCATCGGTCTGCCTGAAATGTCACCTCCGACCCTGACGGTGCAGCAATGGCTCAATCAGGTTAGATCAGCGGGCTCGGGCGCACTTCCCAGAGAAACGGGACGAGCTGACTCACTCGGTTGCCGCCGCCATCGGTGATAAACCCGGCGACTTCCATCATGCCGGGCACGAGATCGGTGGGCTGAAATTGATAGGTGGCCTTGCCCTTGTTGATCACCTGATCGGGATCGTTGGTCATGCCCTTGGTTTGCACCACGCCGCCGGCACCGATCTTATAGACCAGCGAGGCGGTGAAGCCGGTGAGCGAGAACGGCAGATTGCTGTTGCCCGCATCCACAAAGATGAAGGCCACGATCGTGCCGTCACCGGCCACGAGTTGATAGTTGGGGAATGGCATCGGGGTATCTCCTTAGAGGATGAGGGTCTGGGTGAGCATCTTGGTCAGGCGCACCGTGACGAGGGTGGTCTGCGCCCCGATCACCAGGAGGGGAGAGGTTCTGGCGCAGCGGACCATGAACAGATCAATGAGCGCGAGTCGCGCGGTCGTGGCCGTGGGGATCTGTCGTAGGATCTGTTGCCATTGCCAGGGGGCGTCCATCTGCCAGTCCGGGACCTGCTGAAACCATCGCCGGGCGTCCATCGGGCGGAGCGGTGGCACGGAGGCATCCGGCAGCCGCGTATTTAATGGCACGTTCCAGGGGGAGGTCAGCGCCCAGGCGACGAAGAACGGCGAGAGATTCGCCGTGGGGGCCATCGTCGGCGGCAGCAGAATGGTGCTAGGCGCCACGGTCGGGGCCGGGATACTCCAGGGGGAGGTGAGCATCCACGATGGGAAAAACGGCGAAAGATTGATCGGCGACGCCACGGTGGGAGGACGGCTGGCGTCCGGCGTATATTTGGGCGCCGGCACGCTCCACGGGGCGCGCAGATCCCAGAACGGGAAGAACTGGGCGAGCCAGTTCGCATCAGGGTTCCGTGTCGGCGGAGGAAAGATGGTGACGGTCGAGGCAGGCGTCTGTAAGACAATCTTCTGCCATTGCCATGTCGCATCCATCCCCCACGCGGGTTGGAGCCAGGGGGCCATATTGATCGGCGACATCGGAGGCGGAATCGAGAGGCCTGGCGTGCCGAGCGGGAGCAGGATCTGTACTCGTAGGGCTTGCCACGGCGGCGCGTCAGAGGACCAGTCAGCGATCCGCTGAAACCATTTCACGGTGTCCATCGGGCGGATCGGCGGGACAGAGGCATCCGGGGTGAACGGTTTGTCAACCACGTTTCTCCAGGGGGCGCGCAGTTCCCAGTCCGGGACGCGCTGATGCCAGGCGAAGGCCGCGGGTGTATTCTTCCAGAGGATCGAGGCATCCGGCGTGAACTTCGGGGCCGGCACAATCCAGGGCGCCGTGAGTGCCCATGCCTGAAAGAAGTTTGACACGTTGACGAGAGGCGTGATCGTCGGCGGCGGCGTGGGCGCCGAGACTGCTGACGGAAGGATGGCGGTGAGCTTCCGCACCTGCCAGGGGGCATCCATCGTCCAGTCCGGCTGGAGCCAGGGCTTCATCGAGACCGGGTTGATCGGGGGCGGGATCGGCAGCCCGACCTTCCCAGGAGGCGTCAGGAGGGGGCGCTTGAGGGCGAGCCACGGGTGCCCCATGGTCCATGACCACTCGAACCAGGGGGCGAGACTCGAATCGGGTTTGCGCGTCGGAACAGGCGAGACCGTCTGCAACAATCCGGGCCGCGCCAAGGGCGGCGGCTCCGGATGCCATTGCGGACGGTAGACGTTAGGAGTGCCGAAAAAGACGCCGATCATGCGTCACGCGATCAGGCGATCGTCATGGCGAGATCGTAGTCATGCCCCTCGCGATAGTGATCCTCAATGAGACCGACCAGCGTCAGGTCTCCGACGAGAGGCAGATCCTGAAACACCAAATTCACCCGGAACATCTTCTGCGGCACGTTGATATGGATCGGATGCCCCGGTCCGGCGGGATGCACCGGCTCCAGCACTTCCATGATGCGGCCATCAATGAGGCGTGAGACCGGCTTCTTCTCGTCGGTGGTGACGGCGCCGCTATCGATACAGATATTGCCCTGATATTCTTGCACGCTCAGGCAGCGCGCTTTCATGGTGATGGTCATCGTGCACTCCCCTTCTGGCTCGGCTGCGGTTCACTCATCAGGCGGCGGCCTCCCGTTGAAGGAGACCGACGCCATGATACTCGGTCGATTGGATTAGCCCAGCTCCATGATGCTGGTTTGAAAACTCCAGTTTTGGGCGGCTGGGGCCGTAAAGAACTTGAGGCCGATGATGCCGCCGCCCGCCACAATGATGCGCTCCTCGGGCACCGGTAGATATTTATACCCGTTCAGCACGTTGAAAGCTTCGCGCCAGAGAATATCTCCGTCGGTCCCCTCGACCGTGGCGATCACGCCGGTCAAGGCGGTGCCGAGCTGCAGGGAGGGTGATGGCGCATTGGGCGAGCGCTTGAACACATGCGTGCCGACCACGGCTGCCGTGACCGTGGCCGCGGCGGTTTTACGCACGAAGGAGATTTCTTCCTGCGCGCTGGTGGTGGAGCCACGTTGCGTCGCCGATCCCGAGAGGAACAGTAACGGCACGGCGGTGCCGGCCGCAATCTGCACGACCGTGATGGCGGTGGAAACGGATGCGGAATGGCGGACGGTATAGGTATCTCCGTATGGCATGATGGCACTCCTTTATGGTTAGGCTTTTAACACAACTTATTTCCTGTCAACCCACTGATCAATGTGGCGGACACGTCCCGCTTCCGCTGCTCGACTCGTCGTACGAGTTCCTGAATCTGTGCGCCCGGCATCATGTCGGTGATCGCCGCGACCCAACAGGTGAGCGGCGCCTCGATCGATGTGCCGTTCTCCATAATCATATGGAGCGTGAGGGCCGATGTCAGGGCTTCATGTTTCACTTCAGATTGTGCCATGAGTTTAGAACCTCACGAGGTTGAGACGTGGATCGAAGGGTGGAAACGGTCCACCGCCTCCCGCTGGCGCCTTAAGCGCGATGGCCCCCGCAAACCAGATATTCGTCGGTGTGGCCGCTGGCACGATGGTATAGATAAACGACCGCGCCGCCGTGTTGGGATTTTGATAGCTGGCGAACCCGTTCGTCTCTGCCCACTGGTCGTCGTTGCCGTTCGAGGTCGTATAATAGCCATTCATCGCATGGCCGCCGGACGGCGCGTTGAGCGTGGCCACGGTCGCCGCATCCACCCAGACGTTCGCGAGAATAATTCCATTCGCGGTACTCGGCGTAATCGAGACGGTCGTCAGGTTCCCGGCGACCGTCTGAGTGCCGTTCGTTTCAGCGTTGGTATCGAAGGGCGCCGTCGCCGCGCCGATGATGTCGTACAGATACAAGGAGGAATGATAGACGGCACTCGTGGCGTTGGAAATCGTCACGGTGCCGGTCATGGTCAGTGACGTACTCGCATTCTCGGCGGTCCAAAACTGGCCACAAGCAAAGTCCGCGCTGGTGCCGTAGTTATTCCCGCGTTGCTGCCAGGTATTCGAGGGCGTGGACGAGATACTGGTAATGCTGGCTAGTGTGGCCGGCACCGCATGATTCTCCCCCACCCAATTGCCCACGAGGAGATTCCCCTGCGTGGGAACTTGGAACGCAATGGTGGTGGAACTCGGCGGAGCCGAGAGCTGGAACAGTGATACGACGCGCGGCGTGATCGTAGGCGTGGCCCCGGCGGTGCCGGTCTTGAGGGCAATCCCGACGAGTGCCCAGTTATGGGCGGCCGTCGCCGTAAACCCCGGCGAAATCGCGCCGAGTGTCGCTTGAATCTGGTACTGCGACAGCGTCCCGCAGTTCTTGTCGGCATGTAGCAGCGTCGCGCCACTCCCTGCCGTGAAGTTGCCCAAGCCGAGCGCGTCGTCACCCGTGTAGTCATTGCCGAAGGTCCATATCAGATCTCCGTTCGTCGTCGTGGTGATGCTATAGGACGGCGTAGTGGTGCCGGCATTGTCCGCAGATCCGGAGACATCGAGCGGACTCGCCGTGAGGTTGTTGAATTCGTCCACCGTGTATTGCAGGAACTGCGCCGTGCCTGCACCCGCGCTCAACGTAATCGTGTTGATGCCTGCTGTGATATTGGGTTTGTAAAATAAGAGCGTCACGTTCCCCGATGTGGTCAGGGCCACCTGCGCGGCACCCGCATTGGGCCAGGCCACCCCGCTATTATCCGTGATGGTTAATGTCGGTGCAGGAGCCCCACCTTGGAACCCCAGGATCAACGTATTCCCAGCCAACGTGTCGTTGAGCAACTGGATCTTCGCCGCGCCAGAGGTATACCCAATTTGCTGGACGGACGAATTGACATGTTGAATGAGCACCGGAGTCGCCATGGTCGCGTCAGACCTTTCTTCCCGTCTGGCACACCGAGTAGCGCCCGCTCGAAAGTGCGGGCGAGGATTGAAACACTTCCCGCCCCCCTAGCGGTCCTCCTGACAGACGATGGTTCTAGTTGGCCGTAATCGCAAGACTCGCCGGCACTGCAGGTAGACGGCCAGCTTGAAACGTCACTTCGGTCGAATTGGCCGATTCTCCTATTACGCCGGATGCACTCACCACGCAGAAATAGGTGCCGCTGGTCGTGATCAGATCGCTGAGCGGGACGATGCCGTTCGTGGTGGTGAGCGGCAGGGCCACCGGATAATTCTTGGTTTTCGTATAGGGGCCACCGGCGGTCGTGGCACACTTCAGGGTGTAGGACGTAGGCACGCCTGCCAAGGTCGGCTCATCCCAGATCGCGTGCGCCTTGGTATAATCCACGGCGATGGTTTGCGCGTGGCCCGTCTCAGCCGACACGCCGAAGATCAGGGCCATCAGCATGATGCCGACCCCTAGCATGATTCTTCTTTGCATGGTGCTCCTTTCGATAGGACTGGTTACGGCACGTTGGGCACAGCCCGCCATGGGCGTCGAGCAATTTGATATCGGTGGCATAGGTACAACGAGGACACTCCGCATGATAGGGCGAGAGACTGGTTGGCCGACAGGTGCAGGTGCGGCAGTGGGCCATCGATCACCAGGCACTAACCTTTCGTCGGTGCGAGCCGTTGCATCATGTCTTTGGCTGCGGAGCCAGCACTCGATCCATGGTAGTAGGTCATCGAGCCAATCCAGGCCGTACCAAGAGACCCGATCATAATGTACAGCGCTTCCTTCGATCCCTCTGGCATCCCTTTGAGAATTAGCATGGCCATCACCGAAAAGAATCCCGCCGTCAACAAATAGGCCAGTATCCGAGGCGTCCAGAGGTCGTGAGTGGCCACCGCACTCGCCCGCGCATTCGCGCGATCTTCGTTGCCGAGTCGCTCGATATCGACGCCCAGCGTCTTCAGATCCACCGTAAATTTTTGTTCCGCGGTTTTAATTTGGAGCAACATCTCCGGCGTGGCCGTCGCGAGGGTCTGTGCCAGATAGGCGTCGGCATCAACCGGCTTCGGCGCATCAGCGGGGAGAATCGCGTTCAAGATCGCAGAGGCCGCCATGCCCGCGAGCGGCGTCCCGAAGGCACTCGCCAAGGTGGGGGCCACGGTGCGCACGACCGCTTTCCAATCAAAGTTCATCATCATCCCTTCGTGCTTACAGCACCCGCTTTACGTCAGCCATCACGGCCTGCTCAAGGGCCTGCGCCTTGCGCTGCACCGATTGGCCAGAGACAGAGACGAGGATGCCACCGACGAAGACGCCCACCATACCACTGATGATGCCGACCACGACGAGTTCCATCTGAGGCTCCTTCCCTTACCGACACAGCACGCGATTGACGAGACAATCCAGTTTGCGATCCACTTTGTCCAGGCGATCGTTCAATGTCGTTTCGAGCCGTTCCATGCGTTGGCTCACGCTGGATTGCATGACACTATAGCCGCGCGTATTCTCTTCGATCCGCGCCTCCAGGACGGCCACGCGCTCTTTCACCACGGCGTTATCGCCGAAAAACCACGCCGATCCCACCAACAACCAGACGACGATCTGCACGCCTTTCCACAGACGATCATCCACCCGCATCTCACTCATGCCAGCTGCCGCCGGATCCACCCATGCGCCCAGACCATTTGCGTGGCATCACGGAGGATAATGGTCACGTAATGCAGAATGCCTCGCGCGCGCAGTTCCAACATCAGACGGTCTTCCGGGATCGCGTTCACCGCCGCGAGGGTGTTCGGACCACAGAGGCCGTCCTCCGTGAGGTGCCCTCCGCAATCGTTGACCGCCTGCTGCAGGAGCACGATCGCCCCTTGCCGGCCCATGTTCACACTCATAACCAGAAGTTTCGTCGCCACCGCCTGGCTCTCGATCTGGTCCCAGCGTGGTTGCCAGTAATCGCGTTCATAGATCGCGCTATCCTCATCTTTGGTCAGATTGGCAATATCGAGGTCCGGGTAGCTGCGAGAGGAGATCCCATAGTTGGTGAGTCCGCCATGATCGGCGGGGTCATCGGAGTGTTTGCCTTCAAGGGCGAACAGCACATCGAGCGCGAGCGCAACGGTTGCCATGGCGCGAGATATACAGGAGGGACAGGCCAAAGGCTAGGACAGGAGACTACACGTGAGACGGGGAGACGCTTACCAGGTCATGATCCACCGCCAGACTCGCCGCGATCGCGGCTTGCACCGCCTCAAAGGTCGTGACGGCCTGTTCCATGGCCGGAAAGTTCGGGTGACGGGTGCGGTACACCTCCACCTTCGAGAGATACACATCCCCGTCCGGCCACGGGAGCGGTCCGCCTGTGGCCTGCTGTCCATTGGTCAGCGCATGGCGCACGCCGGGATCATAGAGGCGTCCGATCGCGCCGATTGGCAGTCCGGTATAGTCCGGTTCGTACACCAGGAATTCGGCGAGCGGCATCAGCACGTCCTGGATAATGATATAGCCGTCCGGGTGGTGCTGGAACATCGCCCCTCCTTAGTATTTGATCGCTTTCAGACAGACCGTGAACGGCGGCATATTGTTGTGCGCGGCACCGCCACCTTGGCTAGCGACAGAACTGTTAAAAGGTGCGGCTGAAAAATTTTGTCCAGAAGTACCGCCATACGTCCGAGGCGTTGAACCTGCGCCACTTGAAGTAGCGGAGTTGTCTGTCTCAGGGTGTGTATGCGCTGCCATTTCCGCGATCGTTAAGGCATGCGCCTCTTCGCCCCCGGTCTGCGCCACCGTGCGGTTCGTGAGGCCGGCTCCCTGGCCGTCCCCGATCTGCACCGCTCCGCGATCGTCAGGGCTGCCGAACGTGGTGCTCCCATCGCCCACGCCCCAGACCGTGCCGAGTCGTCCGAACAACGCGGCATAGGTGGTGCGACTGAGCAACGAGCCGTCTCGACGTGTCCAGCCGCGCGGCATCGTATTGGTCGGGAAATCCTTGTAGCTCCCGCTCGGCGTCACCCCCTCGACATTGAAGATCCC
>JANYEF010000494.1 GCA_025363325.1 Nitrospira sp.
CGAGTGACGTCGAGGATCGCAGGGACCATCTGCGACGCGATAAACCGGTTCCAGATCAACTGGTACAGCTTATAGACATCAGGCTCTAGAAACTGCCTGATAGACTCCGGGTCGCGCGCCGCTGACGTGGGACGAATCGCTTCGTGTGCTTCTTGCGCCGCCTTCTGCGTCTTGTATACGTTCGGCGTGGTAGGCAAGTATTCGGCCCCGAACCGGTCCTGGATCACCTGGCGCGCGTCCGTCATCGCCTCGTTCGAAATGCGCGGCGAGTCCGTCCTCATGTATGTAATGAGACCGGTCTGACCTTCCGACCCGATCTCTATCCCTTCGTACAGCTTCTGCGCCAGAGTCATCGTTTTCTTCGATGAGAAATGCAGCTTGCGCGCCGCCTCCTGTTGGAGACGGCTGGTAATAAAGGGTGCGACAGGGTTCCGTTTCTTTTCTTTTCGTTCAATCGAGGCAACGATAAACTCTTTTCCATGAATGGCATCGACGATGCGCTGCGCATCGGTCTCTGTCGCAATCGCTGCCTCCTGTCCGTTGACACTGTGCAGCTTGGCTTCGAACGGAGGCGGGTTGGTCCCGGACAACACCACCGCAATAGACCAGTACTCTTCCGCGCGAAAGGCTTCTCGTTCCTGCTCTCGTTCGCAAATCAATCGCATGGCCACGGACTGGACCCTGCCCATACTGAGTCCACGACGCACCTTGGTCCAGAGCAATTGGCTGCCTTGGTATCCGACAATCCGGTCAAGCACCCGGCGGGCCTGCTGCGCATTCACCAGCTTCATATCGACCTGCCCCGGCGATTGCAACGCGCGCTTGATGGCCGATTCCGTGATTTCATTGAAGAGCACCCGGAACACCTTGCCCTCTGTCTTTTTCTTGGACTTCGACTTGGATTTACCGAGCAATTCCTGCTCGAGATGCCAGGCAATGGCTTCGCCTTCTCGGTCAGGGTCCGGCGCGAGGAACACCTTGTCGACCTCTTCCGCCTTTTTCTTAATTTCCGCCAGGACCTTCGATTTTCCCTTGATCGTCACATATTGCGGCTCGAAATCGTGCTCCAGGTCAACCCCAAGCTTACTGGTGGGAAGATCCTTAATATGCCCGACCGAAGCCATGACGGTATAGCCACGCCCCAGATACTTGCTGATGGTGCGTGCTTTCGTCGGGGACTCGACAATGATAAGTGACTTGGCCATGAAGACTCCGGTTCGCTATGAGGGCTTCCCTCTCATCCGTAACAAATAAAACACATCTGTGCAACTATTCGACGATTACGCCCGAAGGTAGCGTTGCCCCGGTAGCGGTCTGACGCGCATTCGAAGCTCCAGGGACAAGAGCGAGGCCATCACGGTGGGCACTGATAACCCTGTGGTGACAATCACGTCGTCCACTGTCAGCGGCTCATACGACAAGGCATCATACACCAGCTGTTCTTCTTTGCCTAACTGACCGCCACGTACGTTCTTCTCTTGAGAAGGTTGCAGGCGCAGGCGAAGCGCCGGTTCCAGCTGAGGCATGACCGCGTCGATGACATCCTGTGCGCGCTCGATCAAGGCCGCACCTTCTTTGAGCAGGGCGTTCGTCCCGCGACTGGTGGCTTCCTTTACAAATCCTGGAACCGAAAAGACCTCTCGGCCCTGCTCAGCGGCCAGTCTCGCGGTAATCAACGATCCGCTGTTGATGGCCGCCTCTGTGACAATCACGCCCAGGGACAACCCGCTGATGATGCGATTCCGCCTGGGAAAGTGATGGCTGTGGGGTGGTGCACCCACAGGCACCTCAGACAAGATCGCCCCCCGCTCTTCGATCTGTCGGCGTAACCGCTCATGTTCCGGGGGATAGGTCTGATCGATCCCGCAGCCCAGCACCGCAATGGTGCGCCCCTGCGCGGCAAGCGCGCCTCGGTGAGCCGCCGCGTCAACTCCGCGAGCGAGTCCACTCACCACCGTCACACCCAGTGCCGCCAAGTCGTGGCTCAGTTCTTCGGTCATGACACGCCCGGCTGCCGTCGCCCGCCGTGCGCCCACGATGGCTACCGCCAGCTCATCCTGCTCAGTCAATGTACCGGTGATGTACAAGAGCGGCGGAGGGTCCGCAATCATCTTGAGTCGCCTGGGATAGGTGGGATCCAGCACGCTCCGGACTTCGATGTGCCCACGCTCGATCGCATCGAGTTCCCGCTCGATGCTCCGACAGACGGGACTATCAGGCCCGCGTCGTATCGCGTCCGCCAATTGCGGGCTACATCCACTCCGAGTCAAGTCCTCACGGGAGGCACGCAGGACAGCCTCGGGAGATTGCCAGGCGCGCACTAACCGAAGAGCCGTCAGATCTCCCACTCCATCGATCACCCGCAGGCGGAGCCAAGACTCTAAACGCGCTCGTGTCATGCGATGGTCCGAAGAAGGCCCCGCGACCTCAGCGGAGGAATCCACACCTACAGGTTGGCTGAAGGGCTGCATAGGTCTTGTCGCACGGAAACCACAATCCTCAGAGCACCGCTAGATCGTACTGTTCCAGATGCAATCGTTCGTCCGGCATGACGATGATTTTCGAGGCACATTCGCGCTCCACGGCCTCAAGACCTTGCCGCTCTTCATCTTGTAGCAGCCCGACGACCGAGGGATGGGCGCCGATGACGATCCGCTGCGGCTCGGGACTGCTGCCGATCCGACGGACATCGCGGAATATTTCATAGACCACCGTGGTCGGAGACTTCGTATAGCCCCGCCCTTCGCAATAGTGACAGGGCTCAGAGAGCGAACGCAGGAGGTCCTCTCGCACCCGTTCACGAGAAATCTCGATCAGGCCCAGGTCAGAGATTCTGGACACTCTGGTGCGGGCCTTGTCGGTTGACATCGCATCGAGCAACGCGTGGTACACCTTGTCGCGATTCTTCTCTCGCTCCATGTCGATGAAATCGACGATGATGATTCCGCCAATTCCACGCAACTTCATCTGATAGGCCACTTCTTTCGCGGCTTCCAGATTGTTTCTGAGAATGGTCTCCTCCTGATCACGTTTCCCCACGAACCGTCCGGTGTTGACGTCGATGACGGTCATCGCCTCCGTATGATCGATCACAAGATGCCCACCGGACTTGAGCCAGACTTTGCGGCTGAGCGCCCGCGCCATCTCCTGTTCCACTCCCAGATGATCGAAGAGACTTTCGTCTTTGTCATACAAATGAATGCGTGAAGTTTGCTCAGGCGAGAACCGCTGCACAAAGTCCCGAACCGCCTGATACTCCTCACGCGAATCGATCCATAACCGATCGACTTTCTTCCCAAAGAGATCGCGCACGACACGGAAACTCAAGCTCAAGTCGGCATGGAGCAACGCCGGTGCCCCCTTCTGCTCACGTTTCGCCAGGATGTCCTGCCAGAGCACGTGCAAAAAGTCGACGTCGGAGCGCAGCTCATCTTCTTTGACTCCTTCACTGACCGTGCGGACAATGTATCCGCAACCTGGATGCCGCACTCGCTTCATAATGTCCTTGAGTCGAGCCCGCTCCTCGTCACGGGCGATGCGGCGGGACACACCGATATGTTCCACGTTGGGCATGAAGACGAGATACCGGCCAGGGAGCGACACATAGGTCGTGACCCGCGAGCCCTTCGTGCCGATTGGCCCTTTGGAAATCTGCACCATCAGCTCTTGCCCTTCACTCAGCAACTGCTCAATCGGCTTGGAGCTTTGGCGCCGGGGGCCCAGCATATCCCCATCTTTATCGGCATCCTTGTCGTCCTCATCCGCATCGACGAGCGTATCGCCCGGCTCGGAGTCCAACGACAAATCCGACACGTGCATGAAGGCCGCCTTCGCGAGGCCGATATCCACAAATGCCGCCTGCATGCCAGGCAACACTTTCGCCACTTTCCCTTTATAAATGTTCCCGACAAAGTCCTTGTGCTTCGCACGATCCCCGAAGAGATCCGTGACGACTCCGCCGTCCAACACCGCGACGCGAGTTTCCTCGCGTGCGACTGTAATCGCAATTTCTATTCCCATACCGGCTCCCTCCGTTCAGTAGAACCGCCGCACCGATGTGCAGGAGGAACGCGGGGAATCCCAGGTTCCGGCCTCCACTCGACACCTCATCGACCCGACGGTTCACACCATGAATATAACCTCTTGCCTCGATCTCGATGCATTCGAGACCCTGCGATCACCCTCTCACTAAAAGAAACTCAATCGACGGCGTTTGACATTCAAAAGCAGGCCCAGCGACGCCATCGTCATAATTGTTGCGCTCCCGCCGTAACTCATGAGCGGGAGGGGAATTCCCACGATGGGGAACATGCCTGCCGTCATGCCGATATTGATCACGACGCAAAAACACAACATGCAGAGGATGCCGACCGCCAGCAGCGCTCCGAGTTGATCCTTCGCGCGCGCCACAATTTCCAGCGACAGCCAGATCAATCCGACAAACAATAGCAAGAGAGCCAGCACTCCGAGAAACCCCCATTCCTCTGCAAACACCGAAAAGACAAAGTCGGTATGCCCCTCAGGCAAAAACTTCAATTGGCTTTGCGTCCCTCCGTAGAGCCCCTTCCCTGTCAATTCTCCCGCTCCGATGGCAATCCGCGATTGGAGAGCATGGTACCCCTTGCCTCCAGGATCATAGACCGGATCGACAAACGTCATAATGCGCTGCCGCTGATAATCATGCAATGACCCCCACATCAGCTCCCAAGCGAAGGGGAACAGCATCAGCGAAAACAGGAGGATGACACCCAACGCCTTCGACCGCATGCCGACCATCAGCAACATCGCGGCATAGATCGCCAAGAAGCTCAACCCGCTCCCGAGATCCGGCTGCTTCAGGATCAGGAGCAGCCCTGGCAGCACCAACAGCCCCGGGAGCACCACTCGTTGGATCCAGCCCACCCGCGGCGCCGCTGAATAGTAATGCGCCAAGGTCAGAATGAGAACCAGCTTTGCGAATTCCGAGGGCTGGAACGCAAATGGTCCCATCGGAATCCATCGTTGCGCCCCTCGGCTGCTCCTACCTTCAAACAAGACGACGGCTAGTAAGATTAGGATAATCCCATAGGCAGGATACGCTAGCCGCGCGATTCGATGATAGTCCGAAAGCCACATGACCAGAAACGCGACCGTGCCAAGAGCAATCCATATGATCTGTTTGGCATAAAACGGGAACGCGACCCCTTGGTCATGCGTCACGCTATAAATCGATAGGACGCCGACCCCCAGGATGGCAAAGATCAGTCCAATAAAACGAAAATCGAAATTGTCGAAACCACGGCTATTAATCACCCGGTCGATCATCTTGTTCCCTTCCTCCGGCTTCACCTTCCCGCACCACTGCACCATCCGTCACATCGGAAGAAGCGGGGAGATTCAATCTCACATAGGTCTCGATCAGCTCTTTGGCGAGGGGCGCCGAGGCAGAACCGCCGTGGCCCATATGTTCACCCAGCACCGCAACGGCGATAGTGGGCGCTTCAACCGGAGCAAAGGCCACAAACCAGGCATGATCACGGAACTTCTTTGGAATATCTTTCTCAGGGCCGGTGCGTAATGCCGTCATCTGAGCCGTACCGGTCTTCCCGGCGATCGTCACCAGCGCCGACTGCGCCCGCGTGCCCGTCCCCTCTTTGACCACCCCTGCCAACGCCTCTTTAATCAGCGGTAAGATCTCCGGCCGCAGTTTCAACGTCCGCTTGGGAACCGCAGGCCTTTGCTGCAGTTCTCCGGTCGCTCGATCCATCACGGCCTGAACCAATCGCGGACGGAACATGACCCCGTCGTTTGCAACAGTGCCGATCAAGCTCGCCATCTGCAGCGGGGTCACATTCACGTAGCCTTGTCCGATTGATGCCGAGATCGTTTCGCCTGGTAGCCAGGGCTCATTCTTCGCCTTCCGTTTCCAGGCCTCGGAAGGTACGATCCCAACCCGTTCGGACGGCAACTCAATCCCCGTCTCCTCTCCCAACCCAAACTGATGAGCAAATGAGGCCATTGTCTCGATTCCCATCCGCTGCCCAACGGTATAGAAATAGACATCGCACGATTGCACAAGCGCGTGCCGGAGATCCACTGGACCATGTCCCCCGGCTTTCCAGTCATGATACAGGCGGCGACCGAACTGATACCCGCCATTGCAGTAGATGGATGTTGACGGTGTCACGGTCTTGGTTTCCAATGCTGCGGCGGCCATCATCACTTTGAAGACCGAGCCGGGTGGGTACTGCCCTTGCGAGGCTCGATTGTTCAAGGGGCGCCCCTCGTCTTGCACGATCCCAGCCCATTGTTTCGGTGTGAGCTCCCGCGAGAGGACGTTCGGATCGAAGCCCGGACGGCTGGCCATCGCAAGCACGTCACCTGTCCTCGGATCAAGCGCGACAATCGCGCCCGATTCTTCCCCCAACAGCTTTTCAGCCACTTTTTGCAGCCGCACATCGATCGTGAGATACAAATTGTCCCCGGCATGGGGCTGCTCCACAACCATGGCTCGTTTCTCATGACCTACCGCATCGACTTCTATGCTTTTCTGCCCAGCCTGACCGCGCACGAGCCGATCGAAAAATTTCTCCACGCCATATTGCCCGACAATGCTGCCCTGGTGCAGGTCGGCAAATTCAGGTTTCTCCAACTGTTCGGGCGATACTTCGCCGACATAGCCCAACAGATGCGAAGCCGTCACTCCGCCAGGATAGTTTCGTTGTGACTCAACTTGCACCATCACCCCGGGCAAGTCCAGACGGTGAGATTCGATCAACGTCGCTTCTCGAAGGGTTAAGCGATCCTTCACCTTGCGCGGCAGTTGTTTACTGCCGCGAGCCGTGAGCTTCTCCTTGACGAGCACAGGATCTAACCCCAAGAGATTGGTAAGCTGATCGATGAGCAAATCGCGATCCTTGACGTCTTCAAGCGAAACATAGAGCGTGAAGCTGGGAACATTGTTCGCCAGCAGCACCCCTTTGCGGTCGTAGATGAGCCCTCGAGCCGGCTCCATGATCACGGATCGTGTACGATTGTTCTCGGAGAGATCGCGGTAGTAGGACCCCTCACGAATCTGCAAGTGCCAGAGCCGCAGCCCCAATAACGCCACGACGAGCAACAAGCCGACTCGGAGAATGACCAATCGGCGTTGGAGCTCTCCAAGTTCAGAATCGTACAGACCAGCTGTTGCCATGCGTCACAATCGACATTCCGCCACGCCCATCACAGACCTGCTATTCGATCCTCAGGCGGGTCACATCAAACCGTTGAGAAAGCAGCCAATAGAGCCCCGCCCCCACCGCCCCGTCAAAACAGGCCTGGGGAAGGACGATTGACTCCACCATCCACCACATCTGAGACACGTCGAGATACTTGAAATTCATCGCGGCCAACAGCCCACTCGCCAAAGACACCAGCAGTAGCCCCACACCCAGTGAGATCGACGTCACCTTCGACACCTGCCGCCCCAAAAATCCTGTCAAGAGCCCAACACCCCCGTTCGTAAGGAGACTGAGCCAGAGTTCGCCGGCTGAGAACAGACTCAGGACCCATCCGATCGCAAGCCCCACGAGAAGGCCTTCCAGTTCACCGGCAAAAAGCCCGGTAAGCGCAGCGGCCACAAGCCCCAAGTCTGGCTTGATATTCCACACACTCACATGTGGCAGCAGCGTCGTCTGCAGGGGGACGAGCAACAGCACGAGAATTACATAGAAAATAAATTTCATGGTGACGGCTTCCCGAGCAGATCAGCTTCCACCACGGCCTTCCTGGGCTGTCCATACGACGTCTGAATCACCAACACTTCCTCCACACGGCCGACATCGACTTCCGGCATGAGTTCGGCAGATTGGAACAGTGCGCCTTCCTGTTTGTCGATGTGCGTGATCGTGCCGATTGAGAGCCCTCTGGGAAAACCTCCGACGAGGCCCGAGGTCACAACCCGATCACCGTCTCGGAGCGTCGATAACAACGGAATATACTTCAGCTGGGCCAGCCCTTGTTGTGTCCCTTCCACAATGCCTTCGTCTCTCGTCCTCTGAATGAGACCGGCAATGGCGTTGTTCGGATCCGTCACCAAGAGCACCACCGAGGACGCCCCTGTCGTTTTCACCACGCGCCCGACGACGCCAGCAGGCGTAATCACGCCCATATCCGGCTTGATCCCGTCGCTTTCGCCCTTATTGAGGATGATGGCACGATAGCGGTTCGTGGCATCACGCCCGATAACTTGAGCAGCGACCATCGTGGGGAGCGCTTGCTCCTTAAATTGCAGTAAAGTCGTCAATCGTCCCGTCGCGGTAGCTGACTCACGCAACTGGTTGTTTTGACCGCGCAACCACTCAATTTCTTTCCGTAGTTGTTGATTCTCCTCCCAGACCCCTTGCAACACCACGTACTGTTGCCAGCGATCAGCAATGCCCGCATCGATGGACGCAATGGCTTCGAGTGGAACACGCACGACGTGTCCGACTGGCCCATCCAGATATTGTAAGAGTCCTTGGATTTGACCAGGAAGCAGGAAAAGCGCCGCCACGAGAAGTGCGAAGCAGGCAAACGCCAGACGTCTGGCACCGGAGGAAACACGAGAGTTTACCATCCACATATAGGAAGTGAGGGATGGAACCTTATCGGTACGTATTGGCCTGGGACATCACCGACACTTTGGCAAGCAGATCCA
>JANYEF010000527.1 GCA_025363325.1 Nitrospira sp.
AGAGCCTGACGATGGCGTTCTACGCAGGCCGCGTGATCCTGCACCCGACGATGGCGAACCCAACGATCGTGGTGCTTACCGACCGCAACGACCTCGACGATCAGCTCTTCGGCACCTTCGCCCGTTGCCATGATCTGCTCCGCCAGCCACCGGTGCAGGCAGCGGATCGCGCTGACCTGCGTGAGAAGCTGAAGGTTGCGTCCGGGGGCGTGGTCTTTACCACCATCCAGAAGTTCTTCCCTGAAGAGAAAGGCGACCGCCATCCCATCCTCTCGGACCGTCGCAATGTCGTGGTGATCGCCGACGAGGCGCACCGTAGCCAGTATGATTTCATCGACGGCTTCGCCCGGCACATGCGCGATGCGTTGCCGAACGCGTCGTTCATCGGATTCACCGGGACGCCCATTGAGAAGACCGACGCCAACACACGCGCCGTCTTCGGCGACTATATCAGCGTCTACGATATCCAGCGGGCGGTTGTCGATGGTGCCACGGTTCCCATCTACTACGAGAGTCGGCTTGCCAAGCTGGAGCTGAAAGCATCGGAACGGCCCAAGATCGATCCCGAGTTCGAGGAGGCCACCGAAGGCGAGGAGGTCGAGCGCAAGGAGAAGCTCAAGAGCCGATGGGCGCAGCTCGAAGCCGTGGTGGGATCGGACAACCGGATCAAGCTGATCGCGCGGGATCTGGTTGATCACTTCGAGAACCGGCTTTCGACGATGGATGGGAAGGCAATGGTGGTCTGCATGAGCCGGCGGATCTGCGTCGAGTTGTACCGCGAGATTGCTGTGTTGCGCCCCCAGTGTCATGGCGATAGGGACGAACTTGGCTCGATGAAGGTGATCATGACTGGGTCGGCATCCGATCCGATGGAATGGCAGGGACACATCCGCAACAAAAAACGGCGCGAGGATATGGCGCTGCGGTTTCGCGCCCCGAAGGACCCTTTTCAAATTGTGATCGTGCGGGATATGTGGCTGACAGGCTTCGACGCGCCAAGTCTCCACACGATGTACGTGGACAAGCCGATGCGCGGGCACGGGCTAATGCAGGCCATCGCTCGGGTCAACCGCGTGTTCAAGGATAAGCCCGGCGGGCTGGTCGTGGATTACCTCGGCCTTGCCGACGAACTCAAAAAAGCACTGGCGACGTACACCGAAAGCGGCGGCACCGGGAAGACGGCTATTCCACAGGATGAGGCAGTTGACGCACTTCGCAAGCACTACGAAATCTGCCGTGGCCTTTTCCATGGCTTCGACTGGTCGCGTTGGATAACTGGAAAGCCGCAAGAGCGTCTCTCGGTGTTGCCCGCCGCGCAGGAGCATATCCTTGCCCAGCAAGATGGCAAACCACGTCTGCTGCGCGCAGTCACCGACCTCTCGCAAGCCTTTGCGCTCGCCGTGCCGCACGAGGAGACGTTCCGCGTCCGCGACGATGTGGGCTTTTTCCAGGCCGTCCGCTCGGTACTGGCGAAGAACACACCGGGCGAGCAGAAGACTGACGAAGAACTCGACCACGCCATCCGGCAGATCATCTCGAAGGCTGTCATGTCCGACGAGGTGGTGGATATCTTCGCCGCGGCCGGACTGAAGAAGCCGGACCTCTCGATCCTCTCCGACGAGTTCCTGGCGGAAGTTCGCGGGATGCCGCAACGCAACCTCGCGGTCGAGTTGCTCCGCAAACTCCTGGCTGGTGAGATCAAGGTCCGATCGAAGCGGAACGTCGTGCAAGCACGCTCCTTCGCAGAACTACTGGAACAGGCGATACGAAAGTACCAGAACCGGGCAATCGAGACCGCTCAGGTGATCGAAGAGTTGATCGGCCTAGCGAAGCATATGCGGTCGGCCCATACGCGGGGTGAGACACTCGGCCTGACCGAAGACGAGTTAGCCTTTTACGACGCACTGGAGACGAACGACAGCGCCGTCAAGGTGCTGGGCGAGCCGACGCTGACCAAGATCGCTCGCGAGCTAGCGAAGATGGTGAAGAAGAACGTCACCATTGATTGGACGGTACGAGAAAACGTGCGCGCGCAGCTCCGTGTCCTAGTGAAGCGCATTCTTCGCAAGTACGGCTACCCACCGGACAAGCAGGAGCAGGCAACGAAAATAGTGCTGGAGCAGGCAGAGGTCTTATCGGAAATGTGGGCGGTGGGGTGACGGTAGCCAGGGATTCTGGGTCAGACATGACTATTGACTTATTGGAGCCGGTCGCCTCGCTTGAAGCTATTGAGGGGCGTGCGAAGTGGGGTCGTTGCTTGACTTGACACTTCGAAGCTGAAGAAGGAAACAGCGGGGTGGGGCTTGATTGCTCGATCCGCCACCGCACGGCCCCCTGCTGCCGATGCAGCCAGGACAGGAGCTGTCGGATCACCAGAAGACACCGCGTCAGGACCCGGACCAGCCAGGTCTTCATGTGGCCATGCCCCTTGGTGGAATGTGATGCATCGTTTTCGGAAACGTGTGGGCGCACCTGGTCTAGCGGCGGCTGCTCAGGGGTGATAGAAATGCGGGTGCAGCTGATCTTCAGGAATGAACCGGCTGGCTTGACGGAGGATGGCGCGGAGGGTGCCGACATCCAGACTGGCGTGAGCAGGAACAGTCAGGACTTGAGCCCCATCCGGTCCTATGCGTTTCAGCTTCATATGGCTGCCACGCTGGGCGACGACGAGAAACCCTAAGGGTTTGAGGATCGCGACGACCTCGTGCCCGGACAGCCTACGAAGCTTGGGCATAGGTGGGATCGACTTCGAGGGTGATCATGAGAGTCGGGCGTTCCCGCAACCCGAAGGTCGCAGGCGATTCGCCTTCGAGATGTAGGGCTACAGCTTCCTTGAGATTGGCCACCGTCTCGTCGATGGTCTGGCCTTGCGTAATCACGGCGACCTCTATGCACTCGGCCACATAGCCCGATTCGTCACCCTGACGGATGACGGCTTTAATCGTTTGCTGTAAGTGTCTCATGGGGCCCTCGACCGTTAGAAGTTCCTCTCTGAACGCGTCTGCCTCTTAAGACTAAGGCATTTGGCGCTTTGACGCAACCCCACATCGGATCCACACGAATGCCGCACATCTGCTGCAATCGGCGATCCCTGACTCAAGCGAGACGGGCGAGACTGGCGGGAAGCGCGTGAAAGGCAGGG
Source organism: Nitrospira sp. (assembly GCA_025363325.1). Classification (GTDB taxonomy): domain Bacteria; phylum Nitrospirota; class Nitrospiria; order Nitrospirales; family Nitrospiraceae; genus Palsa-1315. The sequence goes on from JANYEF010000527.1 coordinate 3,143, forward strand.
CCAGGGATCACCCGTCACGAGAGTCGCGCTCTTCGCGCCTGTCGCGCGACACTCCGCCATTCCGCTGTATTCATGCTAGCTGACACGGAAGAAGCGGGGTCAGGTCTTGCAGTAGGACATGCTGATCGGTCGGCTGTCCCGCCATGGCCAGGCCGCTGCGAATTGAATTCCCTCATGCGATAAATCACGTCACCAGTCTCGGCCATGCGCGGTAACGTATCGTCAAGACGGACGAGGATCGGCAGGCCTGGCAGAGGGGGGTTGGTCAGGATGTTGATCTGATTCGCTTGAGCGAGGTTTGGTAGACGCTCATGTCCTCACGTTTCCCGATCGCCACCACTTCCACAATCACTTCCTGTTCAATAATGCGGTAGACGATTCTGACCCCATTTTTTGCCGCATAGAGCTTGTAATAGCCCGTGAGGTCGAGACCTGCCCTATTTCCCAAGTGCTCGCCGAGAAGGGGAGACGTTTCGAGCTTCTTCAGCTGCTTGGCGACCGGCTTTTTCAGGGAACCATCGAGGTGTCGAAAGTCGTCGGCAGCCTCCGCCGTAAGGGTGACTCTATAGGGCAAGGCGTTGTTCTTTCAACAAGGCGTCGAGGCTGATGGCTTTGCGACGTTTCTTGCTTTTCCGCTCCTGCACGAGACGATAGATCTCAAGATGTTCCAGAAGGGCGAGGGCCTCCGCCATCGTTTCGTAGTCCTCGATGGGGAGGAGAATTGCCTCTAAATGGTTGTTCTTGACGACCGCCACGCGGCGGCGGCGTTTACTGCTCAGATCGGCCAGTACCTGTCCGAAGGAACGCGCCACTCTGGAAGCGCTGAGCATTTCATCTTTTTTGTATGCGACGGGCATTGTGCACCTCATTGTGATAAATCATGCGTACAATATAGCGCACAATTTGCACAGCCTCAAGAGATTAGAATGGCACCCTCCGCTCAAGGACATCTTTGAGCGGGGGGCGCTCACGATCCGCACAGCGTCACGACGTATCGGCGCTATGAGTATCGGCTCAAGGAGATCGCCGCCCACCTCGGCGTCCACTATGCAACAGTGAGCCGCCAGTTAGTCCAGGCCGAGAAAAACGATGTGTG
>JANYEF010000543.1 GCA_025363325.1 Nitrospira sp.
CCGTACTGCCGCCATGTCTCGGGCGGGCGCTTGTCGAGCGTGTCGTCCAGGGCAAAGAAGACTTCGGTCGGCTTATTGATTGCGTGGTACACCCAGTTGACGCTGGCCCAAACCAACAGGATGATCACCCCGCTGACGAAGTATCGGACCGGCAGTGGGTATGCGACCACCGTTTTTCTGAACGCACGAAACCATAGCCGGATGAAACGCCGGAGAGACTTGAACGTGAGCCAGCGCGTGCGTCTCCTTCGGGGAGCGCGCGAATGTGACCTGGAAGCCATGACATCACTATAACCGAAAAAAGGAACGGGCGGCCTGGTCGTCCTCCTGCTCGCGGAACAGAGGAGGGGATGGAGCCTGATGATCTTCTGTGCTCGCGCAACGCGCGGCCTCAGAAGGATGGGGAGGGAGCGGCCAGGTGCCCTTCTTGCTCGCAGAACGCGCACGGTGAAACTGTGCTCGTTCGATGCGCGCAGTAAGTAAAGGGCAGCCTTGGCCACTCCCTTGGAGAGATGTAAAGAGGATTGGAAGGCCCTCGCCCGGGCTAATGGCACGTCCCGGGAAATCGATTGCGAAGCAATCGGAGGGTAGGGCGGGTGAAAAATATCTGCCAGTGGGTGGGCGGGTGAGAAAGTCGCGCGCAGTGGAAGATCAATCAGCCCCCATCCCTGAAAGATAACGAGCGAGCTTGGAGGGACCATTCATATTTGATGCGCGCAGTAAAGGGCAGCCTCGGCCACTCCCTTAAAGCGAGATATAGGGAATCGGATGATCGTAGTTGGACACGCGCAGTGGGAGGCCAATCAGGCCACCTTTCTGTGAGAAGAGAACAGCAAGCTAGGAAGGAGCATTTGTGGCAAGGCCCGCGGGGCTGGCCCCGCCGAGCCTTGCCGATGGGTGCATTTCGTTATTTCGCTAAGTTGACATGTACCGTCAGCGAGTCGTAGCCTGTCGTCGATTCTCATCGCAATCATCTAAAAAGACCATGTCCCCGTTTTTGTCTTTAGGATCGCTGGTCGTTTAGCATGACCGCGTAGGATCGTTGCCCGACGGACACCTCCCATGCCCGCGTCTCTCGACCACATTCACTCGGGCAGCCCAATGGGGGCCAATCTGATCGCCGACGGCGCGACCTTCCGCGTCTGGGCGCCGCAGGCCCGGGCCGTATACGCAATCGGCGATTTCAACTATCGGGTGCGCAACGACGCCAGCCTGCTCACGCGCGACGAGTTCGGCCATTGGCGGGGCTTCATTCCCGGCGTCCGGGATTGCGAGCGCTACATGTTCTACGTTGTCGGGGAAGGGAGCGAGGGGCCGAAGCGCGATCCCTACGCCCGCGAGCTCGCGGCGCCCTTTCCCAGCGAGTGCATCGTCTGCAAGACCGGCTTCCCCTGGCACGAGAGCGGGTACGTCACGCCGCCCTTTCATGAGTTCGTCCTCTATCAGCTCCACGTCGGCACCTTCTTCACGCCGAACCTGCCGCACAAAGGCGGCACGTTTCTCGATGTCGCGCGCAAGCTCCCGTATCTGGCCGAAGTGGGCGTCACGGCACTGCAGCTCATGCCTATTCAGGAATTCCAAACCAGCTTCAGTCTCGGCTACAACGGCACCGATTATTTTTCACCCGAGATGGATTACGCCGTGGCGGATGCCGACCTGCCTCCGTACGTCGCCAAGGTGAATGGCCTCCTTGACGCCAAGGGCCTGCGCCGTTACCGGACGGAGGATCTTCGTGGAGAAATGAATCAACTCAAGGCGCTGGTGGATCTCTGTCATCTCCACGGCTTGGCCGTGATCCTCGACTTAGTCTACAACCATGCGGGCGGCGAGTTCGGCGACCAGAGCCTGCGCTTTTTCGACCGCCAATCTCCCGTGGGAGGACAGCGGAATTCCCTCTACTTTACGGACAAGGGACATGCCGGCGGCCTCGTGTTCGACTTCGCCAAGCCGGAGGTGAGGGATTTCCTCATCCAGAACGCCACATTCTTTCTCGACGAATATCGCGTCGACGGATTCCGTTATGACCAGGTGAGCGTCATCGATCACGACGGCGCACCGCACGGATGGCGGTTTTGCCAGGACCTCACCGCCACGTTGCATGCACACCGGCCCGGGGCATTGAACCATGCCGAGTACTGGGACGTGAATCCGTACGTGGTGAAGGCGCCGCCGGACGGGGCCGGCTTCGACACGACCTTGACCGACGGCTTGCGCATGGCGATCCGCGACGTCATCGGCAACGCGAGCGCGCCGGATGAGCGCCCCCTCGACATGGCGGGCCTGGCCCGGAGCCTCTGGCCTGAGGGCTTCCGGGAGCAGTGGCGCTT
>JANYEF010000002.1 GCA_025363325.1 Nitrospira sp.
AAAAAACTGGCCGCCTCCACCAACGTGCCTGCCGAATTGTGACGGCCTCGCAAACTCATTCTCGATACATCCTCTTCGACTGACTGGTGCCATGGCCTCGTGTAAGGATCGCGCGCAAGGGATCCTTATCGACGCCCAACCACGTCTTTGCCTATCCAGCGTTCAACTTCTTGGATCAACGCGCGTTCTTCGACTGGCTTGGCAATATAGGAGCTCGCTCCGATATTGAGTGCCATTTGCCGGTGTTTGTCACCGGCTCGCGTTGTCATGACAATGATCGGTGTCTGCAACGTTTGCGGCCGACTACGCAATCCCTGGATCACTTCATAGCCATTAAGCTTCGGCATCTCAAGATCGGTAATGATCAAGCGATAGTTTTGCGCAGACGCTTTTCGAAGACCTTCTTCTCCATCCACCGCCGTGTCTACCGTATACCCTGCCGATTCCAACATCCGGCCCACAAACTTTCTAATGCTCAAGGAGTCGTCGATCAATAAAAGCAACCGCTCCGACGCTTTCGGCTCTGGTGCCTTGGCGTAGGGAACCATTGAGTCCGCTGACGCCGGCGTATCTGACGGTAACTCTGATACCGCAGCGGCTTGCGCTTCACGAGCCAACAATCGAGCAGGATCCAACACGAGGACCACGCGACCTTCCGGATCGATCGTCGCGCCACCGAAGCTGGAGCGATCCAACGACTTAAATGACCCCAACGGCTTGATGACTATTTCCTGACGTCCGAGTAGTTCATCGACCAACAGACCGATCATCCCAGCGGCCGTTCGTACAATGACAACTGGCTTCCCGGTTTCCACCGGCACCGTGCTCCGATGGAGGAGCTGCTGGAGCGGCTGTACCTCGATCGCCTCGTCCCCGATATGCAAGATCGATCGTTCACCCATCCGTTGATGCGAGCTGGACGTTAACATGGTGACTTCACGTACCGCCGGCAGAGGAATCGCGTAGCGCTCGTTCCCTACCTGCACCATAAGAGCCGTGGCGATCAATAGTGTGAGCGGAAGACTCAAGGTAAACTTCGTCCCCACGCCTCGAATCGATTCGACGTCGATATGCCCGCTCATGCTTTCAATGACACGCTTCACCACATCCATGCCGACTCCCCGGCCCGCTTGATCGCCGATCTGGTCGGCCGTCGAAAATCCCGGCACAAATATAAACTTGATAACTTCTGATTCGGGCAATGAGCGGGCCACCTCCGGGCGGACCAGTCCTCGCTCGACAGCCTTGGCCCGAATCTTTTCAACGTCGAGCCCGGCCCCATCGTCTTCCACTTCGATCAGCACCGCATTCCCGCGGTGTGCCGCATGGAGATAAATTGTGCCGGCTGCTGGCTTCCCCTTCGACACGCGAACAGCCGCCGGCTCGATCCCGTGATAGACCGCGTTGCGGACGAGGTGAATCAACGGATCGACCAGCCGCTCCACGACACCCGTATCGACTTCGGTATGTTCACCGGACGTGACCAAATTGACTTCTTTGCCTGTCGCACGTGCCATCTCGCGCGTGGCCCGGCGGAATCTTGTGAACGGTGTGCCGACCGGCACCATACGAGCCCGAGCGATTTCATCCCGCATACCGAGGGTCAGCTGTGCCAAGTGACTCATGTCTTCATGTGAATGGCGAATCGACCCGCTCAACTGCGTCATCGACTCGGATATGTCTGCCGTGACTTCGCTGATACGACGAGCCAAGATATTAAAATCGTCGTACTTGTCGAATTCAAGGCTACCGAAGTCGCTAAGACCGACTAGCCCTTGTGCCGGGGCGGCCACTGGGCCAGAGGAAAGGGTCGGAAGTGTAAAGGTATGTTTCTCCTCAAACGAATGGACTGACTCGACTAACCGCCCCTTGCACGCCAATACTTGTTGCGAGAGTTGCTCCAGCATATGCAGTCGCTGCTCGAGCCGTCCGCGACCGATGACAAGCTCACCGACTAGATTTAACAATCGTTCCAACCGATCGCGGCTGACGCGGATCACTTCGCGATCTTCTGCGATTTTGCCTTCCTCCGCCTTGGCAGGCTCGGCTTCTTGTTGATCATGCGGCTCCTGGTCCGCCGACACTTCGACACGATGGACGGCTGAACCTGACTCCACCACCCGAACCGCTACCGGCTGATCCAGCTGTTTGAGTCCTTGCATCGCGTCAGCAAATCGCTGGCGCAGCATGTCGAGGGACGTGGGATCCCGCCGCATCAACAGGCGAACCACATCGACCGATCGCAACAGCACGTCTGTATGCCCAGGGAGAATCTTGACGCGGCCCTCGCGTACCGCCCCCATGAAATCTTCGACATAGTGCGTCAGATCGCCGACCGACTGGAATCCAACGGTATAGGCAGACCCCTTGAGCGTATGAGCCGTCCGGAAGAGTTGATTGATCACTTCCGGATTGTGCTGTTCCTTTTCGAGACGAAGTAGCTGGGCCTCGAGAGACTCTAGGTATTCCTGCGCCTCCGGAGCAAAATAGGACAGCACTTCGGCATCGAGGAGCGGCAACAGATAGTCATCCGTCAATGGAGTCGCTGCAGGCGACGAATCGATCTCGGAGCCGGCAGATTCCTCAGAACGATCCATGACGGTCGTCATAACCTGAACCGGTGGAGTGATTGGAGCCACCGCCTGAGCCGACAGCGGCATCCGTCCCCGATCGCAGATCTGCGCCAATGCCTGAGTGATTTCTGGTACATCGTGCTGTAGCTGGACGACCTTGCCGTCGTCGCGGCGCATCAGCAGCCGAATGACCTCGACGGCCCGACCAATGACCCCGAATACATCCGACGAGAGGGCAACCCGTCCCTCACGGATCGCAACCATACAATCTTCGACCGGATGGACCACGTCGCCAATCACCGTGAATCCGATCGTGTGCGCAGACCCCTTGAGGGTGTGGGCCGTACGGTAGAGCGAGTGGATGGTCTCTCCATCCTGGGGATCCTGACGCAGGCGATGAAGAAGCGACTCCATGGTGTGCAGATACTCATCCGCCTCTGGAGCGAAATACGACAGGACCTCGGCATCGAGAGTCGGTACGAGATAGTCCGACTCCAGCAATGCCGGTCCAGAAGAGACCACGGCAGGCGAAGACGGGAATAATCCAGCTACTTCACCTGTCCATCGCGCACTGACCGAGAGGTCTTCAGCGTCACCAATCGCGACGACTTTCAATTGAGATGCGAACGAGGTCACCATACCACGTAAGATCTCCAATGCCTTCGGCCAGAGGGAGGTCTCAATTGACGGCGCTTCTTCCAGTGTCGATTCAAGCAACGTCCCCATCAGGGCCAAGCCCTCGTAGCCATAAAGCGCTGACGCTCCTCTGATCTTATGCGCCCATACATACTGCTCTTGCAGTTGTGCCGGAGCTGGCGTCGCTCCATCGGACGGATGGAACGCCTTCGAGAGCACGTCCACCGCTTCCAACGCTTCGGCAACGAAAATATCGACGAGGCCCTGCCGGTCAAGTTCGGAACTCATCCCTGTCCTTTCTTACTTAGAGCATCCAAAGGATGCTCTGGGAATCCCGGCTATACTCGACAAGAATCCAGATCAGCCTGATTGGCAGAGCATAACGACGCTCTGCATGATCGGCCCAGGATATTCTTGCTCCGGACCAGTCCGCCGTAGAAGCGAGCAACCCCGACATCGTCATAGCCAGGAGCAGCGCGCTGGAGGTGAGGACCCATGCGCGGTCCCCTGTATCGATCTTGAATCACTACGCGCCCCTTGGTGCTTACGCTTGCGATTGCAATCTCGTTCCGGTCAATCAGCACTGCCTCCTTCTCTTCGGTCACCCCTGCGAATAGGCCTTTTCATCATGTTGACTGAGATCCAAGCCTGTTTGCTCGTCTTCCTCACTCAC
>JANYEF010000007.1 GCA_025363325.1 Nitrospira sp.
GGGATCGTTCGCTGGGGAGAAAAAGGAAGTTTCGCCGTCGCAGACATTCCCGGGATCATCGAAGGCGCCCATGAAGGAAAGGGACTGGGACTCCGATTTCTTCGGCATATCGAACGCACGTCATTCTTACTGTACATGATCGACGTGTCGGAATGGGCCCCCGAGGAGCCGGTGAAGAGCTTCCAGATTATGCGTCGAGAATTAGCCGCCTACGATGAGCCGATCACCACACGCCCCTTCGCGGTGGTCGCGACGAAACTCGACGTGGCTGGTGACAAGGCGCGCCTGCGCGAGTTGCAAAAGTATTGTACGCGCCATCACTATACGTGCCTCCCGATCTCTGCCGCCACGAGAGAAGGACTGACGGAACTCGTCACCTATGTCGGGCAACAGGTCGCGCAGCTTCGAGCCACACTATGCGAGACGATCTCCTAAGACAGGCCACCCGCATCGTCATCAAAATCGGGAGCAGTCTCATCGCGTCCCGAGACACAGGGCTGCGCCCAGAGCAGATCGATCGGCTCGCGGATGAAATCGCGGCACTCCGGTCGAGCGGACGTGAGATCTTGATCGTCTCCTCCGGCGCGATTGTCTCCGGCATCAAGAAATTAGGCCTGAAGGAATACCCCAAGAGCCTCCCTGTGAAACAGGCGGCCGCTGCGGTCGGCCAGAGCCGACTCATATGGGCATACGAAAAATCGTTTGAGCGGCTCGACGTCAAGGTGGCGCAGATTCTGCTTACCCACCACGACCTCGCCGATCGGCGGCGGTTTCTCAATGCACGCCACACCCTGAATGCGCTGATCGGGTTCGGGGTGATCCCCATCATCAATGAAAACGATACGGTCGCCGTAGATGAAATCCGCGTAGGCGACAACGATACGCTGGCGGCCGAGGTGGCCCATCTGGTCGACGCGGAGCTTCTCATTATCCTGTCGGATATCGACGGCCTGTTTACCGAGGACCCGCGCAAGAACCCCGCAGCCACGCTGATCCCGTTGATCCCGCACATTACCGAAGAAGTTGAGCAGCGAGCCGGTGTCTCCAGCACCTTCGAGGGAACTGGGGGTATGGCCACGAAAGTCCGGGCTGCCAAGAAAGTCAGTGCGTATGGCGTAGCCACCTTGATCTTGAACGGACAAGAAGCCAGCCTCCTCCCACGCGTATTAGCCGGCGGATCAGGCGGCAGCCTCTTCCTTGCGAAGGAGCGTCGCTTCACCAGCCGCAAACATTGGATCGCCTTCACCCTCAGGCCGCGTGGGACACTGACGCTCGACCCCGGGGCTGTCGAGGCGCTGGCCCGACGGGGCAAAAGCCTGTTGGCTTCCGGTATCCTGGACGTCAGCGGTCCGTTCGATACGGGAGATGCGGTCAGTTGTCTCGACCAGAATGGCAAGGAATTCGCCAAAGGACTTGTGAATTTCTCCTCCGACACCTTGGCACGGATCAAAGGGCTCAAAACGATCGAAATCCAGCAGCAACTCGGCCAGCAGGAGTATGAGGAAGTCATCCACCGGGACAACTTGGTGATCCTGGACCAACGTTAGCGCGTGGGTGACACCGCATGAAACTGGGACTCCTTGGCGGCAGTTTCAACCCCGTGCACAACGGTCACCTGGCCATTGCGCGCCAAACACACGAGGCCCTCGGGCTCGACCAAGTCCTCTTCATTCCCACGAGTCACCCTCCTCATAAGCCGAACGACAGTCTGGCGCCGGCCCAAGACCGCTATGAGATGGTCCGCCTTGCCATCGCATCAGAGCCCTCTCTCGCCATCTCGGATGTGGAGATCCGTCGCCCAGGAAAGTCCTACTCCATCGACACCATTCGCCTGCTACAGGAAGAATATGGCACTCAGGCCCAGCTCTATTTCTTGATCGGGCTCGATGCCTTTCTTGATTTCCCCTCCTGGCGTGAGCCCCGGACACTTCTGAAACTCTGCCAGTTCGTCGTCCTCTCCCGGCCAGGCCAGTCGTTTCGTTCCCTCTCAACCGTGGCACTGCTTCCGACAATTCCATACCCCTCGCTGGCGGACCTGGATGCAGGACGGATCTCACAACTCGATGCGCCGTTCGGAACACAAGGCCTGATCTGCCTCAAACTACCACCCTCCCCGATCTCCGCATCGGACATTCGCTCGCGAATCCGCCAAGGGCTTCCAGTGGCAAATCTGTTGCCGCCCTTAGTGGAATCTTATATACTTCAACATCATCTCTACCAAGAGGACCGTAATCGCACGAACAGCTAGGTCCACGGCCCTCGCCATTGCCCGGGCCATGCTCGATAAGAAGGCCACCGATGCTCTCATCCTCCAGGTAGCACCGCTGACCTCTGTTGCCGACTACCTGGTCATCGGCTCTGCGGATTCGGATCGCCAAGCGAGTGCCATCGCTGATCATATCGACGGCATCCTCTCTCGCTCCGGGTCCAAACCGCTGAGCATCGAAGGCACACGGTCCTCGCAGTGGGTTCTGATGGACTTCGGCGATGTGATCGTTCATATTTTCAGGCAGGACGTCCGGAAGCATTACGCACTCGAACGACTATGGTCCGACGCGAAGCGCATCGCCATCCCGGACGAACCGCCGGCCATACTACCGGCTGTTACCCCGCGGCCCGTGAAACGGAAAAAGGCAGCCGCAAAAACAAAGGCATAGATCAATGTTCCGACTGCTCACCACCATCTTCCTCGTCAGCGCCGGGATCTTTCTCTACAGCTATGCCCGCGAGTTGAATCCTGGGGCGGTCACAGTCCGGACCAGTCCCTCCATCCAGTTCGAACTGAGTCCGGTCACACTCGTCATCTTTTCCATGGCCGTCGGCGCCGTGCTCGTGGCCTTGGCAGTCGGCATGCGGCAAACCGCCCATGTCATCGGCAACTGGCGCAGCACGCGACTCTTGCGGCGCAAGGAAAAAATCGATGCGCTCCATCGTGAAGGTACCCATGCCTTCATGTCGAAACGCACCGCCGAAGCCATAGGCCTGTTTGAAAAAGCGCTGGCCATGGACCAGAATCGTGTCGACTCGCTGCTCTGGCTGGGAAACATTTACCGCGCAGAGAGCAACTTCGCTGAGGCGATCCGCCTCCATCAGCGAGCGAATCGTGTCGACGATCGCAACATCGAAATTCTGCTGGAGTTGGCAAACGACTTGGAGGGCGCCAAGCGCTATGAGGACGCCTTGCAGACCCTGCACAAGATGCTCACGATCGAACCGGATAACCTCACCGCGCTCATCCGCAAACGCGATCTGTTGATCAGGCTCGAAAAATGGAGCGAGGCGCTCGAAATCCAACATCGTCTCCTGAAGGCCAAACTGCCTGAGCCCGAACGCCTGTCCGAGGCCCATCTCCTCACCGGCTGCACGTACGAGACAGGGCGCCAACTGCTGGAACGAGGCCACCCCGATAAGGCACGGCGCTACTTCCGCGGCGCCATTAAGAAAGATCGGACGTTCTTGCCTGCCTACATCGGCATCGGCGAAATCTTGATCCGGGAAGGCAAGACCAAGCAAGCCGTAGAAATTCTCAAGAAGGTCTAT
>JANYEF010000014.1 GCA_025363325.1 Nitrospira sp.
TCCTCGATTGCGCGCGTCGAACGAGCACATTCCTATCGTGCGCGTTCCGCGAGCAGGAGGACGACCAGGCTGCCCTCCCCTCTGCTACTTATTCTGTCGATCAAACTCCTTCACCACCTGATCGGTCACATCCAACGCAGGCTGATGATAGAGCACGATCTTGATTGCCGTCTCGTTGCCCTTGTCGATGACTGCAACGTACCCATTTTTCTCCCCCACGGCTTGCGCGGCCGCTTGCACTTTCTTCGAATACTCCGCCACCATCTCACGCTGCTTCTGTTGAATCTCGCGGTTGAAGTCGCCCAGGCGGCGTTGATAGGCCTCCATCTTGGCCTGGAACTGACCTTGTTTTTCTTGCTTCGCGCTGTCGGTCAACTTCCCGTCTTGGATCGTCTGTTCCAATTCCTTCAGTTCTTGATCGTCGGCATTGATAATCTTTTGCCTGGTCATGGAGTAGGCCTTGAGCTCTTCCAAGGCCCGCTTTCCGCCCTTCGACTGCTCAACGACCACCTGTTGGTTCATCACCGCAACCTTGAAGGTTTCAGCCGACAGGCCCGGCGACACCATCGCCAGCCACAATGCCACTGCACTGATCAGTCTCGTCACTCCCGTTCGTTCCATCGAATCCTCCTCCTCTCCTTACGAATACCACGCAAACGCCTGCAGCAGAATACTGAAAAAGCCTCCTAACCGGTCTTGTTCATTTGGTCTGTCTGGTTTGTCTAGTTTTTTGGTTGAACGAAACGAACCAGATGAACCAGACAGACCGGGCTACGGATATTCACGGTTAAAATCATCAATGACCTGACCCGTAATATCGAGTCCTTCATCGCTATATAAGGTGGCGCCGCCTTTCCCCTTATCTATAACAACCTGCAATCCGAGGCGCTTCGATACTTTCCCCACGACGCGTTCTATCTTCTCACGGAACCCTTCAAGCACGTCTTTTTGCTTTTCCTGAACCTCCCGGTTCATTTCGCCCGCTTTCTGCTGATACTCCGCCATCCGACGCCGAAACTGCTCTTCGCGCTCCCGTTTTGCAGTCGCGCTCAGCACACTGGCCTGCCTCCCAAAATCTTCTTCCATCCGGCGGAGCTCTTTCTCCTCCATCTCCATTAGTGTCTGGCGATTCTTGGCGAACGCGCTCAAGGAATCCTTGGCCTTCTTGCCGACGTTCGTCTCGCTCAGGACACGGGCCGGATCGACGACTCCCACCTTCCCTTCGACTTTGGCCCCTCCTGCAGCGCATCCGGAGACAGCGAGGAGCGCCATCAACAGACCTCCTGTGCAGAACACCTTTCGTATAACGGCATCAACCTGGATCACATCGTTACCTCTCACTCGTGGTCAAAGACTTGCCCCATTAGAACAAAGAACCGATGGTGAACTCGAAGACCCCTTTGCGTTCTCCTGGGTTGGGTTCCAGATTAATCCCATAGGCGGCGCGGAGGGGGCCAAAAGGTGAAATCCATCGCCCTTCTAATCCCGCCGTTTTCCGTAGCTTAGACGAGAGAGGTTCATTGTCGTCAAAGCCTTTCCCGTAGTCGAAGAAGATTACCCCGTTCAATTTCGCATCAGAGGAAATCGTAAAGATAAAATCAGTATTGAAGATCAACTGTTTGGATGCGCCGAGCAGGGAATTGCTGCTGGTCACCGGTCCCGCACGCCCGAACGCAAAGCCGCGCAGGGTATTGATGCCACCAACAAAATATCGTTCGGTTAATGGAATGGGTTTCCCCTCGATGCCGACTGCGGCGCCATAGCGAGCGCGGACCGCAACCCGCGTATCGAACGGCAGTGGCGTATAGTTGATCACATCCAGATAATACTTATAGAAGTTGTTGCTCCCGCCCAGGTAGGGCGTCCCCAAGTCGAAGCCCACAGAGGCTCGCCAGCCGGTGCGGGGATCCACATGGTAATCTCTGGTGTCGCGGGACAGCGAGGTCCGAAACCCGGTCGTCGTCTGACTCCCAAGTTGACGACACACAAGAGGAAATAGATCTGGACAAATCCCCACCTGTGGATCCTTGAAATTCAATTGCTCCGCGAACAGGCTCACGCTCCCGGAGGCATACTCAGAAAGCCACCGACCAAACGTAATGCTGGCACCTTTCTTGTTCTCGAAATAGGTGATGTAGTTCGTCGCAGTGAGGTAGACGTCCAGCTGCATTGAGGTCAAGGAGTCGTTCAACGCGGGGTTACGAAACGTGATTGACCCTAATGACCGCCGGCCTCCCACCTGACCGCGGACTCGTCCCATCCAGCCATTTCCACCGAGGTTTCCTTCCGTAATATCGGCGATCGCGACCAACTGGTCCAACGTGCTGAATCCACCGCCGATGCTGAACTGGCCGGTCGGCTTTTCTTTCACGCGGACATTTAGATCGACCTTATCCGGACCCACCTGCGCCGGAAGGATTTCCACCGTCTCGAAAAAGTTCAAGTTATTGAGCCGCTGAAAGCTCCGCTTCAGCGCGGGGGTATCGATGACGTCTTGTTCATCGACACGGATTTCACGACGAATCACATTATCTTTCGTCTTCTCGTTCCCATTGATGTTGATCTGACGGATCCGCATCAGCTCCCCTTCCTTAATGGTCAAGATGATGCTCGCGGTCCGGTCCTCCATGTTCGGATTCACATTGGGTGAGACATCGGCAAACGAATAGCCCCTGCTCCCATAGAGATCGTTCAAGCGCGTAATCTCGTCGCGAAGCTTCTGTCGCTGAAAGATTTCCCCTTCCTTGATCTTGAGCCCCTGGCGAAGCTCCGGATCTTCGAATACCGTATTCCCGCGGAATCCAATTTCGCCGATGGTGAACGGCTCCCCTTCCATCACCGTGTACGTCAAGACGAACCATTTCTTCTCGTCACTGAGCTCCACAGTCGGCAGCCCGACCCGGACGTTTAAATAGCCCTTATTGAGCAAGACCTCTTTGATCCGCTCGACGTCGTTGTTCATTTCTTCCCGTTTCAAGACGCCGGCATCTGAGAGCGACGACGGCAACTTCAACTGCGTGAGCAGACCGTACCAGGGGATCCATTCCCGCGTCGCCATCACCTTAAACATCTCTTCTTTCGTCGCCGCGTGCAGGCCGTCAAAATTGACTGCTTTAACACGCGCCTTGTCCCCTTCTTTCACGAAAAACGTCAGGCGCTTCCGATCCTCGTCCAAGGTCTGCACGACCGGGATCACCTGGCAATTGAAGTAGCCGTCGCCCTGGTAGGCCAGACGAATCTTCTCTGCACTCTCTTTAGCCTGCGGCTGATCGAGAAAAGCCTGGCTCTTGATCGTGATCTTCTCTTTAAGCTTATCGTCGCTGAGCTCTCGATTCCCATCGAACACGATCTCTGTGATAAACGGTTTCTCGCGGACCAGAAAGGCCAGGGCCACTCTGCCCGCTCCCAATTCCGTCTCCACTTGCACATCTTCAAAGAACCCAGTTTCGTAGAGAATTTTGATTTGTCCGCGGACGTTCTCAGGGGTGTAGGGATCGCCGGGCTTCAACGTCAGTCGGCCGGCAATCGCCGGTAACTCGATCCGCTTGTTCCCTCGAATCTCAATCGCCGTCACTGTGACGCCGGCCTGCTCTGCCGCACGAGCAAACACCGGCAGCACGCCGCAGGTCAGGGTGAGGAGCACCATGACGAAGAGCCAACGAGGCCCGCCTGGACAGCACGTGCCCCTCACCGGTTCCGAGTTCCGTAGGCAGAGGAAGACAATGGCAACATCATGCGCAATCCTGTCTAGCTGTGACCGCACACCCTGCCCCCGTGACCCAATCACACCACACGCATACCGGGAGCGTGTGATGATGGCGGCAGAGGAGGTTGCTGACGTGAGAGACCGACGCGTTCAGCGCACGGGCGTCACCTACGGCAACATGCGTGCAAAACTCTCGGATTATATTGAGCAAGTATTTGAATGTAAAGCTGAAAGCCCATATTAAATCGCGCCGGGGCATCGCACACTGACAGGGCGGAGCGCGTCACGCGCGATCCGGAGTTCGAAGTTCTGGGTTTGAAGTTCCCAAAACCTTGAACTTCGGACCTCGAACCCTCGGTCGTCTCGCCCGTCTCGCTTGAGCAAGTCATCTGCATGTGCAGCAGACACGTCAGGCATCATGTGGCCGACAGTTCACGCGATGGTGTCACGCCGCTCCTACCTGCATTATGCATGAAGCTTCTGCTGTGAGCGCGGATGCCTAACTCAGGCGAGACGGGCGGGAAAAGCGCGACGAGCGAGGGTTCATCTGGTCTATCTGGTCTATCTGGTCTATCTGGTTCAACCAAACAAACGAGAAAGACCAGATAAACAAGAGAGACCAGCCGGTCCTCGCGCTTGTCGCGCGCCACTCCGCCATCTCGCGACGAACCTTCATGAACAATGTGGGCTAAGCTCCTGCATTCCTTGACATACCATACCCCATCACATAGTATCGAACGATGTCACGCTTCGAAGTGCGCAAAGCCGTGATTCCCGCCGCAGGCCTTGGTACTCGCTTCCTCCCCGCGACGAAAGCGTCTCCTAAAGAAATGTTGCCGCTCGTCGACAAGCCACTGATTCAATATGCGGTGGAAGAAGCGGTCGCCTCCGGAATCGAAGACATCATCATCATCACTGGACGGGGCAAACGTGCGATCGAAGATCATTTCGACCGCTCCGTCGAGTTGGAAGAAAACCTCAAGGGCAGCGGCAAGGCGCAGCTTCTGAGCCAGATGCGGCACATCTCCACGCTCGCGAACTTCTGCTACGTCCGTCAGCCGGAAGCCCTCGGACTCGGCCATGCGGTCCTCTGCGCCCAACGGCTGATCGGTGACGAACCCTTTGCCGTCATTCTCGGTGACGAAATCATCGATGCCCCGGTGCCTGGACTCGCACAGCTTATTCATGCCTACAAGAAACGACATGGTGCGGTCCTTGGCGTGCAGGAAGTACCCCACCATGACGTCAACCGTTATGGGATCGTGACGCCTCGAACCGTCTCAGCTGGGCTGCATCGAGTCGAGGGCCTCATTGAGAAACCGTCGCCGGCCGAAGCTCCGTCCAATCTCGCGGTCATCGGTCGCTACGTCCTGCCGCCGGAGATTTTCTCCATCCTGCGAAAGACCCAGCCCGGCAAAAACGGCGAGATCCAATTGACCGACGCACTGCGGGAATTGGCGAAGAAGTCCGCCATGTATGCGCTGGAGATACAGGGACAGCGCTATGATGCCGGGGACAAGTTGGGATTTCTCATTGCGACCGTCGAGTTTGCACTCAAGAACCCCTCCCTGGGACCTGACTTCAACGACTATCTGCGGAATCGGATGCGGCCTTCCGGAGAACGCCGCACAAAGCGATTACGCAAAGCCTAGTCACAGACTCAACGAAGGCACAACCTCATATTCTCATTCACCACTGAACACAACACTGAGACTACACCGATGAACGACTCGACCGACCAAGACTTGCAGCCACCCCAGAACGTCGAAATCCCCGATCAGCTTCCGTTGCTGCCTGTCCGGGACATCGTCGTCTTCCCCTACATGGTCCTTCCCCTGTTTGTCGGGCGGGAGATGTCGATCAAAGCGATTGAAGCCGCGCTAGCCGGCAATCGAATGATCTTCCTGGCGACGCAAAAAGCCTTGGACGTCGAAAATCCTGCACCGGAGGATATCCATACCATCGGCACGGTCGGCATCATCATGCGGATGCTGAAATTGCCCGATGAACGCATCAAAATTCTCGTGCAGGGGCTCTCGAAAGCCAAGATTGCGGGCTACATTCAGACTGAACCCTACTACTCCGTGCGCATCGACAAGCTTACGGAGCACAAGTTGGCGAGTGCCGCCCTTGAAACCGAAGCCGCCATGCGGACGGTCAAGGAACAGATTGAACGGGTCGTGAGTCTCGGTAAAATCTTGATCCCGGACGTGATGGTTGTCATCGAGAATCTCGAAGATCCTGGACGTCTTGCCGATATGGTGGCGTCGAATCTTGGCCTCAAGGTCGAGCTCACCCAGGCAGTCCTGGAGGTCATCGATCCGATCAAGCGCCTCCGGCACGTCAGTGAGATTCTCGGCAAGGAGATCGAAGTCCTCTCCATGCAACAGAAGATTCAAGCGCAAGCCAAGGGGGAGATGGACAAGAGCCAACGCGAATACTTCCTGCGCGAACAACTCAAAGCGATTCAGAAAGAGCTGGGAGAACTCGATGAACGCGCGGAGGAAATCACCGAGTTTCGCAAACGGATCGCAGAATTGAAAATGCCGGAGAAGGTGCTCAAAGAAACCGAAAAACAGCTCAAACGACTCGAGAAAATGCATCCGGATACCGCCGAATCTGCGACCGTCAGAACCTATCTCGAGTGGATCGTGGAACTGCCCTGGTCCAAGAGGTCGAAGGACAACCTCGACCTCAAGGCCGCCGCCAAAGTACTCAACGAGGACCACTACGATCTGGAGAAGGTGAAGGAACGGATCCTTGAGTATCTCGCCGTGCGAAAGCTCAAAGACAAAATGAAGGGCCCGATTCTCTGCTTCGTCGGACCGCCCGGCGTCGGGAAGACTTCGCTCGGAAAGTCGATCGCCCGCGCGCTCGGTCGCGAGTTTGTCCGCATCAGTCTCGGCGGCGTCCGTGATGAAGCCGAGATCCGCGGTCATCGACGCACCTACGTCGGCGCACTCCCTGGCCGCATCATTCAAGGCATGAAACAAGCCGGCACCAACAATCCGGTCTTCATGCTGGACGAAGTCGACAAGGTCGGGATGGATTTTCGTGGCGATCCCTCCGCAGCCTTGCTCGAAGTGCTCGACCCGGAACAGAACAACTCGTTCACGGACCACTACCTGGGCGTACCCTTCGACCTGACCGAAGTGATGTTCATTACGACGGCGAATCTGATCGACCCGATTCTGCCCGCCTTACGCGACCGGATGGAAGTGATCGGGATCCCCGGCTATACCGAAGAAGAAAAGTTGGGCATCGCCCAGAAATATCTGATCCCCCGGCAACTCAACGAACACGGTATCACCGAGAAACATGTCCGCATCGACGAGCCGGCGGTGCGTCAGATCATTGCCAACTATACGCGTGAAGCCGGTGTCCGGAACCTTGAGCGCGAAATCGCCAACGTCATGCGCAAGGTGGCAAAGAAAGTGGCGGAAGGCAAAGGCGTAGGGTTCCCCGTCAATCCCGCCAACCTGCACAAATATCTTGGCGTCCCCAAGTTCGTGCCTGAAGAGGAATTGGAGACGGATGAGATCGGCGTGGCCACCGGGTTAGCCTGGACGGAGTCCGGCGGCGACGTGCTCTACATCGAGGCCACGGCAATGAAGGGTAAGGGGCAATTGACCCTCACCGGCCAACTGGGCGACGTGATGAAGGAATCCGCCCAAGCCGCGTTGAGCTACGTCCGGTCGCGCGAGCGCACCCTCGGCATCAATGCCGATGTATTCACCACACAAGACCTCCATATCCATGTGCCGGCCGGGGCGATTCCCAAGGACGGGCCCTCGGCAGGCATTACCATGGCCATCGCCATTGCCTCGACGTTGTCGCAAATCCCGGTACGCCGCGACCTGGCGATGACAGGCGAGATCACACTCCGAGGCCGAGTGCTTCCCATCGGAGGATTAAAGGAAAAACTTTTGGCCGCCAAACGAGCCAAACTCACCACCGTGATTCTTCCGAAACGCAACAAGAAGGATCTCGACGAAATTCCCAAGCACATTTTGAAGGGCATCCACCTCGTCTTTGCCGACACGATGGATGATGTGATGAAGGTGGCTCTCCGGCGGGGATCGAAACCCACACGTCCAGCGGGCAAGCCCCGCACGCCGCAGCCACAGCACAAAAAACACGCGACCCGCGCGAAGACAGGGCGATCCACACGCTCCCTGCCGGTGCATGCAGCCACCACGGCAACGCCTCCCATACAACTCCACTAGCAGGATGCTGAAAAAGCCCGCCAGCGTCCATAGACCGCGCCGCGTGAAGCGCGAGAATCGGCTGGTTTCTCTTGTTTATTTGGTTTGTTTGGTTGAACTAGACTAACCAGATGAACAAAATAAACCAGATGAACCAGATCAACCCGTCCCGCCAGTCTCGCTCAACTATCCTGCAGTGGCATTTCCTCGTCATCTTGGGCATGCTGGTCGTTGATTTTCCAATAGCCCGCAATGGCTTTTCAGGAACCTACTAGCATGGCGTCCACGGTCCGCACGAAGGCCCGTCCCACGATCCACGAATTCGATCTCATTCGAGCCCTCCACCGACGTCATGGCCGCCGCACTCCCTCGATGATTCAAGGGATCGGCGACGATGCCGCCATCATCACGTCACGAGCCGGCCAATGGACAGTGCTCACGACCGACCTCTTAACAGAAGGGGTCCACTTCGACCTCCGCACCGCCACGATGGCTGATATCGGGTTCCGCGCCGCAGCCGCGAATCTCAGCGACATCGCGGCGATGGGAGCGACCCCTCAATATGTGCTCGTCGCCTTGGCTATCCCCAGCACCGGCACCAGCCGTAATGTTCATCAGCTATACCGAGGGATAATGGCCGCTTGCCGCCCGCACCGCGTGGAGCTCATTGGTGGAGATACGTCGGCTTCGAGCAGCGGATGGTTTCTCAGTCTGACGCTGATCGGGATGGTCCCTCCCCGCAAGGCCCTGTTTCGAAGCGGTGCACAAATCGGAGATCTGCTATACATAACCGGTACGATCGGCGACGCCTTGGCCGGGCTGAGACTCTTGAACGAACCGCCGCCCCGTGCAAAACGCCATCCTCGCACCGCTGCCCTCTCGACCAGGCACCGGCAATTTCTGATCGGACGGCACCTGCGTCCAACCGCACGCGTCCCGGAAGGCCAGTGGCTCAGTACCCATCGCTTCGCGACCTCTGCGATTGATATTTCAGACGGCCTCTCCGGCGACCTCCGCCACATTTGTGAG
>JANYEF010000018.1 GCA_025363325.1 Nitrospira sp.
ACACCCGCTTGAGTTCCTTCACACTCATGATGACCTTGCCCTCTCCGACCATCCGGCCCTCCGTCTGAAAGCCAGCAGTCTATCAACGAAGAGGACATTTCTATTGTGGTAAAAGCGGACATTATCATTGTGGGATTACAGGCAAAGCCGCTTGTTCAACAGAAGCCGGTTCGTGACATCGGAATCACGAGACGAACGAGTGAGGTCAGATTATGATCCGCGCCATTATTTTAGCCTTTAGCCCACATTATTCATGACGGTTCGTCGCGACATGGCGAAGTGGCGCGCGACAAGCGCGAGGAGCGTGACTCGCGTGACGTGTGAGCCCTGTCCCTGCCTGTCGCGCTTTTCCTGCCAGTCTCGCCCGTCTCGCTTGAGTCAGGCATCGGCGATTGCGGCAAACGCGTTCATGAATAGTGCGGGCCAATCCACCCGAACAACTGATGAGGCCGATCTCGTCCTGCCGAGTCTGGAAGGCGTGAGTCCTGAATCAATCGAGCCATTGATCTCGGCTAATTGGCCAGCTGAGCCATCTTGCCACCTCCCACGTCGGTAGTAAGACCCCCCTCGAAAGATGAATAGACGGCTTTGTCTCTGGTGGAATAACTTGTCAGCACCATCGGTGAGTACAATTAAAAAAAGGTGAACGATGATGCAAACCCTGTCTGTTCCACTGTTTCAAGGAAGGCGCTCTATGCAGGCCGCCCATGTGCTCATGATCGCCGCAATGATCCTCACCCTGTCCTCAACATCGGCATTCTCCGATACCACGATCGCCTTCGATCCGTTGAAGATGCGAGAGTGTCCTCAGGCAGATGGCAACACCCTCTATACGAACAAAGATTTGCCGGGCTGCAAACTGATGACGCTGAAAGAACTGTCGATCGTGCCCTCGCTGGATGACATGCCAACCTATCGCCCCACCGTGGCCATGGCTCCTCACTACGATATTCCTCCGTACGCTGACCGCAATCAGACCGGTATGACCGGCGGAGGACAGACCGTCCCCGATTGGGCTAAAGATTGGCACGCGAGCATCGCCTCGTCGGGATCGATCCAAGCTGAAGTCTGTTCGAAATACGGTGAATGGCTGCATCTCAACGAGAAAACTCGCGGCGGGTTCTTTTACGGAACAGATCCCTCGTATGGCGGAGATCTGTCGGGAAGAAATCAGCGGGGTGCGAGCTATTCATTCTACGACAACGCACGATACGTCACGCTGTCGAAGCTGTTTGGGCAGGGATTTGTGCCGATCGGCTGTCCGTAACGAGTCGGTCCAGACTAGAGATTGTGGGGTGCCAGGCTATCTGAAGGGCTTGGCACCCCTTACTTTTCGTAGAACTCCCGATACCACTTCACGAAACGCGCGATCCCTTCTTCGATCGGAGTCGCTGGGGCAAATCCGACGTCCCGTGTGAGGTCTTCGACGTCTGCATAGGTCGCCGGTACGTCGCCCGGCTGAATGGGCAGCAGCTTCTTCACCGCTTTCTTTCCCAATGCGTTTTCCAGCACCTCGATAAAATGCAGGAGCTCCACAGGCTGATGATTGCCGATATTGTAGATCCGGGCCGGTGCTGAGCTGGTTCCTGGATCGGGCTTATCACCGGACCAGGATTGGTTCGGCGTCGCGGGATGATCGAGGGTCCTGATCACGCCTTCGACAATGTCATCGACATAGGTAAAGTCCCGGCGCATCTTTCCGTGGTTGTAGACCTCGATCGGTTTCCCCTCCAGAATCGCCTTCGTGAAAATGAAGAGGGCCATATCGGGCCTTCCCCAGGGCCCATAGACGGTAAAGAACCGCAGACCCGTGCAGGGAATCCGATAGAGATGCGCATAACAATGGGCCATGAGTTCATTGGCTTTCTTGCTGGCCGCATAGAGAGAGACCGGATGATCGACGTTGTCGTGAATCGAAAATGGCATCTGGGTATTGCCGCCGTAGACAGAACTCGACGAAGCGTAGACGAGATGCTCGACCTTCGCGTGCCGGCATCCTTCCAAAATGTTCAGAAACCCCTCGATATTGCTGTCCGTGTAGGCATGCGGGTTAACCAGCGAATAGCGCACACCGGCTTGCGCCGCCAGATGAACCACGCGTCGGATCGGTTGCTTCGCAAATAGTCTCTTCATCCCGGCCCGATTGGCCAGATCGAGTTTCGTAAATGAAAAGGACTTGAACGGTTTCAGCTTCGCCAGCCGCGCCTTCTTCAGCCGCACGTCGTAGTAGTCGTTGAGGTTATCGAGTCCGATCACCCGCTCGCCTCGCTCCAGCAATCTGGTCGCTGTATGAAAGCCAATGAATCCGGCGACACCGGTGACGAGGATCGGGGCTTGCAGCGTTTTGCGTGTGGTCATAGTGGGTCCTTGTCGAATTATCGAGATGGTGTGGTGCGGCTACTAGCTTCCATAAACGGAGGATCGCTGTGGTCAAGCCGGTAGAGCGACAGGGGTGTCAGGGCTTCTCCGGTTTTCATCGGTTTCACCAGCCCGTCGGTCGTGGGACGAAACAGATCCAACGCATGACCGTGATGATACCCGCATCCGTTCTGCGCGAGAAGCTCTTTGAGCATTTCAGGCCGTTCCCAGTGGGCCGTCAGCAGCGCGGTGCGGGCGGGATTCCGTTGACTGAACATGAACGAGAGATGGTCCGGATACCAATCTGCGCCGCCCGTGGCATACGACACGAACAGCTTGGCCTGCGCCGCCGCACAGACATCGGCAAGGTACGCGTTCGTGAGATAGCCGTTTTCTCCCACATCAAGCCATTTCCCAGGGTGAGACAAGGGCGCGTGGGCCGCATGGCCACGGACTTCGAGCAGTTGCTGTTGTGAGGCAAACACCAGCGGGATCGGACCATGCTGCTGCACGAGTGACTGGATGACGCCGTTCTTGAGGGCGGACTTGCCGCTATTCGTCGGCCCGCTGTCCGCATGGACGAGCACGTTATAGCCACGATCGGCGATGAGATAGCAGTTGCGCGGCATCTCCAGGTCGCAGGGGTCTTCGCCGTAGAATGGCACGGAGTACACGGCCCCTCCTTCGAACACCCAACTTTCTCCATGCGCCAATTCGATCACGCGGCCAAACCCCAATTCTCGCAAGAGCGACAAATAGTCGTAGGAGAACGTGCGCCGATTCCTTCGGCTCGGAACGATGACGGGCGTGTCTTTGGGCAGGTGCAAGAGCGTGCGCGGATCTACGTGATCGTCGTGATCATGAGTCAAGAAAACGGCAGCCGGTTGGGGCAGCAGCGATCCCCAGAGCGACGGGACGGAGGACTCCGCAAACCAGGGGAGCAGCCAGGGATCGAACCACAGCGCTTGGTCCCGTTGCCGATACAGCAACGCGGCATGGCCGAGATGGACCGTGTCTTTATCTTGCAGCGTCTCAAACCAGCGGGATCTGACGAAGGAGGTGCTTGAGCTGACCAAGCACTCATGCTGGTGAAGGGATTCGATCAATCGCGTGAGCACGCGTTCTCCATCTCGCCCCGAGGTCGCCACCACCGTGTTGATTTCGTCGGTCTGATGCGTGCCGTCCAAGAGCCCCAGTACCTTTCCCACCACCGGCCCCAACTGTCGCCGGTCGAACCCGATCGGAATGGCCTGCCGCTTCACGGAATGGAAGATCCGGAGCCCGCCGTTGGTGACCGTGGCGGATTTGGTGGGATCGGTCGGAAACTCCCATTGAAACGTACCGTCCGGCTTCCGCCCGCAACGAATGTGCTGCTGCAGATAGGGGCGGGCGCTGATCACCTCCGCATAGGCATCTTCCAATCGCCGCTGACGATCGGGATCGTCGAGCGGGGCCCGTTTGGAAAAAACATCGCTGATGGCCGTATCGATCGCGCTGGAGAGGAGGCCATGGGCTTCATGGAGACTCGCGACGACTTCAGGGGCCACCCCTGCAACAAAGGGAAACGGCCCGGGAGGGTCGGCGCTCTCCAATTGAACCCAGGCCCAGGGCGCGAGGCTGAGATACTGATTTTTCGGCAGACTGTCCCAGATCTTCATGCTCGTAAGGCGTGAGGGGTAAGGCGTAAGGGGTTCGCCCCTCCGTCTTTGACCTCGTTATTCTCAACCATCGCCTCACCCCTCACGCCTTACCCCTTACGTGTGAACTCCAGCTTACCGATCGTGGGTTCGTACAAGGCTTGGATGACATTCCCGTCGGGATCGGAAAAATAAAAGGAATAGCTGCCGTCGCGATGCAGCTTCAGCGGTTTTACGACCTGCCCGCCCAGCTGCTGTAGACGCGGTTCGACCTCCTGATACATCCGGTCGACTGCCTCGGGGCTCTCAAGGATCACGCCGACGTGATCCAACAGTTGCCCCTGCAAGGGTTGAAACGCGGCGAGCTCGGACGGTGGGATCTGGTGTAAGGCGAAATTGTCCGAGCCGGAGCTGAAATACACATTGTCGTGGTCGGGCTCCCACACCACCTTCATCCCCAACAACTGTTCATAGAACGTGCGAGAACGCGCGAGATTCGTGACGCGCAGCGCCACGTGTCGTAATCCTCGATGGAGCGGAGCACTCATAGCCATCCTCAATCGTGTCCGTATAGTAGGGAGCTACCTTGGCTCCGTCAATTAAAAATCCCTAGCAGGATGCTGAAAAAGTCCGCCAGCCTGGAAATGCTGAACGGTGAGTGATGAACGATGAGCAAAGAAACGATTGTCAGTTCAGCGTTCCGCGTTCATCGTTCAAAGTTCAGTTGTTCGCTCGCTGCGGCCTTGCTGGACGGCCATTTTGAGCATCCTGCGGAAGTCTCCTACTGTTGTGCCACATTTGCGGACCATCGAAGTTCTCGCCTGCCCACAGAGTTTTCCCGCAGCCTGCTAGGCTGCGGGATGAGTCCCGACCCGCCTCGATCGGGCCGGTGGCTGCGCCTCCTCTCCAGGCTATGATACGATACTCGCACATCCGATCTTGAAGGAAGGAGTCCACCCCGATGTCTGTCCGACCATTGCTTATTTCGACTATGCTCTGTGTCCTGCTTAACGTGTCCCCCCTCTTTGCAGTCGACCAACCATCGCAGGCCCTGCTCACGCCATCGACGGGCAAAGATGGTGCGCCGATGGTCGAGGTCCCGGCCGGCTCGTTTCCCATGGGCGTCCCACAAGGAGATCGGGATGGTGGACGCGATGAATATCCGCGCCATGACGTGTTCGTGGATACCTTCGTTATCGATAAATTCGAGGTGACGAACGGTCGCTATCTGGAATTCGTCAAAGCCACCGGCCATCGTGTCCCACAAAATCCTAAGAACCCGACGCGAAATCTCTGGCAAGGAGACACCATCGCTGAATCACTGACCGACCGGCCCGTGATCAATGTGGATTGGTTTGATGCCGATGCCTATTGCGCCTGGGCGGGCAAACGACTCCCGACCGAAGCAGAATGGGAAAAGGCGGCAAAGGGCACCGCCGATCGACGATTCCCCTGGGGCAATGTCGAGCCCACGGTCAAGCATCTCAACTTCAATCAAAAGTGGATCGGCGAAAAAACCCTCATGCCAGTCGGAAGTTATGAAGCGGGCAAGAGCCCGTTCGGCGCCTACGACATGGCCGGCAACGTCTGGGAATGGGTCAACGACTGGTACGACGCCCGGTACTACGAGAAGAGTCCTGTGAAGAATCCCAAAGGCCCTGACGGCGGTATCGAGAAAGTCATTCGAGGTGCAGGATGGCAGAACGAGACCCCCACGATCCGCATCTTTACCCGCGTGGACAGCGACCCGACGATTCGGAACGAATCGACTGGTTTCCGCTGCGCTGCCGATGCGAAGTGAAGAATCTGTCGATCTGATGACCTGTTGAATTGTGAAAGACTTCGGCCCAACACAGAATTTGGTCAAGAGAACAAAGGATTTCGCGCTCAACATTATCAGACTGTCCGGAGGGCTTCCCAAGACACCTGAAGCTCGCGTACTCGGACATCAGATTGTCCGATCTGGGACATCCGTCGCAGCTAACTATCGAGCCGTCTGCCGGGCCCGTTCATGTGCCGAGTTCATCGCAAAGCTTGGAACAATCGTTGAAGAAACAGACGAGACGGTGTTCTGGTTAGAACTTCTGACTGAGTCCGGTATCGCTTCGGGAAACCGAACAATAGATCTCTTACAAGAAGCCAGCGAGCTACTTGCAATCTTCTCGGCGTCTAGACGAACGGCAAAATCTAGGAGAGTCTGATGATCTGTTAATCTGATGATTGACCGGAATTTCCGAACACTCAACAGATCGACAGATCATCAGATCAACAGATGATCCAATGAGCAAATCTAGTCTTGACGGCCTCCGCGTCGTGTCGTTCGAAAGCCGTATGGCAAGGGAGATGACCAGACTGATCGAGCATTATGGCGGTCGACCGCTCGTGGCTCCTGCCCTCCGAGAAATTCCCATCCAGGACAATCCCGCTGCGTTGCGCTTCGGCGCCAGACTGATCGACGGACAGGTCGATATCCTCATCCTCATGACGGGCATCGGCACAACTACACTCTTCGAAATTCTCCGTTCGCGCCATCCCATGGCGTCGATCATGGCGGGGCTTACGCAAACGGCAATCGTCGCTCGCGGCCCCAAGCCGGTGGGAGCCCTCAAGACCCTTGGCCTCACACCGACTCTCACCGTGCCGGAACCCAACACCTGGGTGGAGGTCGTCTCCACGCTCGACGAGTACCGTCCCGTCAAGGGTCTCCGCGTCGCTGTGCAGGAATATGGCACGTCCAACCCGGAGCTCTTGGAGGCCCTGAGACGACGTGGCGCAGAGGTCTTTCCCGTGCCCATTTACCGTTGGGCGCTCCCGGAAGACACAGGGCCCTTGAAGCAGGTGCTGGGCGAGATCATCGCGGGACACACACAGGTCATGCTGGTCACCAACGCCGCGCAGATCGATCATGTCATGCAGTTACTCGAACAGGAAGGCACCACCGCGCAGTTCAAAGAAGCGTGCAAAAAGATGGTCGTCGCGTCCATCGGCCCCACTGCCAACGAACGCCTCCGCCACTACGATCTCCCCATCGACTTCGAACCCTCCCACCCGAAGATGGGGGTCCTGGTTAAAGAAACGAGCGAGCAGGCTCACACTCTTCTTCACCAGAAACAATCAGCGTAAACTGGATTGTGCTGGCTTGAGCTCCGGCGCCTCTCCCGCCTCTTTCACATCCCGCGCGCAACGGAAGCCCATCCAGTTCATCTTGGTATTGGGATCGGTCCCGTTGCGTTGCGCGCCCCGCACGCTCGGCGTGCTATCGATCCAGCCGCCGCCACGAAAGCTCCGTTGGGTTCCCTTCTCCGGCCCCTTGGGATTCTTGTCCGGCGCAGCCGCGTAGTACTTAGGGTCATACCAGTCGGCCACCCACTCGGCCACGTTACCCGCCATCTGAAACGTGCCGTACGGACCGACCGCGTTGTCGTATTTGTCCACGGAAATAATCGGCGGATAGAGCAGCAACCGCTCAGGCCGATCGCGCACTGGACCTGACAAGCCGGTCCGACCGAAGTTCGCACGCGACAGGCCGGCCGGCTGATTGCCCCAGGGATAGATGCGGCCATCCTCGCCCCGCGCGGCTTTTTCCCATTCGGCTTCGGTCGGGAGGCGTTTACCCATCCACTTGCAGTAGGCATCGGCATCGTCCCACGACACGTGCATCACAGGATGGTTGACCATGGTCTCCTGGAAGTTGCCGCCGTCATACTGCCAGTCGATCAGCGGCGGCAGATCCTTGGCGAGGATGATCTTCAGATATTGCACGGTGGTCACTTCGAACTGGTCGATCTCGTACGCGTCCAGGTAGACCTTCCGCTGGGGGAACTCCGCCGGATAGGCATTGTGGTCTATCTTCCTGTCGCTCCCCATAATGAACGAGCCGGCAGGAATGAGGACCATCTCGTCGTGAGACGGCAACTTCGCACGTTCGGCGGCGAGCTTCTTTCCTTCGGGAGTCCATTCCCGGACAACGTCGGACACATCCAACGCATAAGCCAATCCAGCGATTCCGATCAACCCTGAGATCGCAATACCAACGATGATTCCGAATGCTCGCACGATCAAACCTCCTTGCTGAGTTACATGCCAGGCCCGATAGGCCCGGGCGTCTACTATTTGTCGAAGTCTTCCAGCGGCTGAAAGTTGACCGGCAGGTTGAAGAGGTAGTCCGAGACTGACCGCAGCTTCACATGCTGGTACTCCACGATCCAACTCCCGTCTTTCCTCGCCAGCTTCATCGGAAAATGAATATCCGTGGCAATCCACTGATAGTACACCTCGACCTGCTCCCCTTGCTTCGTCGTGACTTCGTACAGGATCGTCGGATGCCCCTCGCGCACTTCCGTGCCGATCTCTTGCCGCGATACTTCTCCCTCCAGCTGTTCGCTCACCCTGAGATCCTGCTCCGGACCATAGGGCATCGTTTTGAAATGTTTCATCCGCGAGAGCAGCAACCACACAACCTGCTTGTCCTTGCGCACGATACTCACGTTGACCGGCCCCATCGATTGGTGTTCGATGCGCCACATCGTATCGCGGTAATAGATGTTCGCCTTATGCGTTCGGCCATCGATCTTCGTCACTTGATCGGCGGTAAACTCCAACGCCCAGGCCGGCAGGCCGACGAGCAGCAGGCAGCAAGCAACCCAGAGGGCGAGACCGGTCTGACGTATCGCGGAAAATTCTACCATAGGCCTCTGCTCACTTTCTTCTGGTCGATTACGGCAGGACGAGCACCCCGGCTCCCGAATAGCGTCCGGCTTTCAATTCTTGCAGCGCGCGATTGGCATCGGCGAGGGGGAACGACAGGGTGTGGGGTTTGATTGGAATCGCAGCCGCCTCGCGCAGGAGATCGAGGCCGTCCTGCCTCGTATTGGCCGTGACGCTTCGAATGACCCGCTCGCCAAAGACCTCGCGATCGTAGTCGAGCGAGGGAATCGGCGTCATGTGAATACCGGCGAGGGCGAGCGTGCCGCCGCGTTCCAATGAACGCAGGGCCGGCGGGACCAATTCCCCGGCCGGCGCAAAGATAATCGAACTGTGGAGCTTGTCCGGCAACCTGTCGGTCGCCCCGCCCACCCACACGGCACCCAATTCATGTGCGAGACGTCGATGCTCCGGTTTCAATGAGCTGACATAGACCTGACAGCCCCAATGACGAGCAATCTGGATGGCAATGTGAGCGGACGCGCCAAACCCATAGAGACCGAGCCGTTGGCCCGGCTGGATTCCACTCAGGCGCAATGCGCGGTAGCCGATGATCCCAGCACAGAGGAGGGGGGCCGCTTCTTCATCACTGAAAATCGGTGGAATCGGATAGGCGAATGCCGCCGGGACGAGCGCATACTCTGCGTATCCACCATCGACCTGATACCCGGTAAACCTGGCACGCTCACAGAGGTTCTCGCGACCACTCGTGCAAAATTCACAAACGCCGCACGTGTGCTGCAACCAGGCGATGCCGACTCGGTCGCCGACCGTCGGCTCACTCACGCCGGCGCCAACCTGACTGACGACCCCGACGGCTTGGTGGCCGGGAATGAGCGGAAGCGCGGGGTTGGCCAACTCGCCTTCGATCACGTGAAGATCCGTCCGGCAGATCCCGCAGACGGTGATGCAAACCAACACCTCTCCAGGACCTGGCTCCGGCATTGGACGCTCGCGAAGCTGTAGCGGGGCAGTTCCCACGTCCGCTGTGCGCGCCAAGACCATCGCCTTCATCATTGATCACTTTCAGAAGATTGGGCCGATGACGAACAACAACGCTCTAGGAGGCAAAACCACACAGGATGCTCAAAAAGGCCGTCCAGCAAGGCCGCAGCCGATGAAAGCACCGGAGGCGTAGCCTCTGGGCTACGTTGAGGATGCTTTCGAGGGGAGAACGCAGCTGGCGGGCTTTTTCAGCATCCTGTTAAGGTTTCGCCTTGATACATTCAATATCGAGCCTGATCTGGACCTCATCGCCAACGATGAGCCCGCCGCTATCCAACGTCTTGTTCCAGACCAAACCGAAGTCTTTGCGCTTGATCTTCCCTTCCGCGCTGAAGCCGCCCCTGGTATTGCCCCAGGGGTCCTTCGTCGCCCCGTTATAACGGCCCACCAGGGTGATTTCCTTGGTCGCTCCGCGTAGCGTGAAGTCTCCTACTGCCGTAAAGTTCTCTGCGGTTTTCTTGTAGCTCTTCATCTTAAAGGTCATCGTCGGATACTGTTCCACGTCGAGAAAGTCTGCATTCCGTATGTGGGTATCACGTTTTTCGTGATTCGTATTTACCGACCCAGCCTTGATCGTGGCCTCAATGGCCGTCACGGTGCCGGCTTCGGCATCCATGTCGATAAACCCGGCATAGTCCGTGAACCGGCCTGTAGTCTTCGACACGACCATGTGCGTGACGCGAAACTCAATCGTCGAATGCTCAGGGTCCACGTTCCAACGAGCTGGTTCTGCGTGAACCACCAACGGGAACCAGAGCATTGCTCCAAGCAGCAACAGCATGCACCAACTCGACCCTCTCTTCTTCAGCATGAATTCTCCTTCTAGCAGGATGCTGGGTTGTACCCTACTTCTTCGAAGACTGGCCCGATGCGCCAGACTTGCTGGTCGACAGATTCCCGACCGACTGCACCTCGCGAGACCGTGCCCGGCTACCGATTCGCATCCGGACATGCACGTCCACCGCGTCCTCCCCCAATTCGCCGGGGAACGGCAGAAACGGTTGGGCATTGACCACCGCATAAATTCCGGCTTCGTCGATTTCGCGCGCGCCGGAGCCCCTCTCGATTTCGATCAGCTGGGCGCGGCCGTTGGGAAACATCTTGAAACGGACCTTCACCGTTTCGCTGCTTGGCGCACGCCGGATTCCACGGACCTGGCGGGCCCAACTCCGGCTGATGAGGTGACTCACATGCTGCCAGTACGCCTTCCCCTCCCCTGGAGAGGCAAACGGGACCAGATCTTCCTCGGCTAAGGCACCCATCGCAACCGGTTCTACAGCCGGCTGCACTTCATCCAAGATGACGTCCTCGCTCTGCGATTCCTCGGAACGAACCGGCGACAATTCGCTATTCTCATTGGCCGGCTCCGAACGATCCATGGTCACATACACGACCCGCTGCATGAACCGTTCAAGCTTGTCCTGGCGGGATCGAACAAACGCCACTTGGACTCGCGCCGCCCTGGGTGGCACGGAGGTCCGACTCATCAGGATCGGCTCGAGCGTCACCGTCCCCTTCAACGCCATCGACTCTGCATCCGGCTCAAGCGTGACCGTTTGGGTTTGAAACACAATCGATTCACAGATCGCCACCACCGGAGTTGTACCCACTGTCACGCCTCCAAGGAAAATCGTCAGTGTGACGGGCTTGCCGGTTTGCGGGTCCCCCATCGATTCCGCTTGGCTCAACTCGAACTGCGCCCATCGCTTCGTGGGACCGGACGAGGAAGCCGTCTGTGGCGCTGTTGCAGAGTGCGCCGACGCAATCAGGCCAGGACAGAAAAATGCCACACAACATATCCCTGCCAACAGCATGAGCCCGCGGTAGTGCCGATCCTTCATAGGTTGCATCCTACCGATCTCGCAAACCTTGGCGCAACCCGTTTTTTCCTTTAGCAGGCTGCTGAAAAAGTCCGCCAGCCTGTCTTGTTCATTTGGTCTGTTTGGTTTGTCTTGTTTGTTTGGTTGAACGAAACTAACCAGATGAACCAAATCAACCAGAGAAACCAGACAGACAAGGCTTGCATGTCAAAATAGTTTTTCGGAATCGAGCCCGTGGTATACAATGGAACCATGCGTGCGCTCGTCAAGACATCGGCACAACCAGGGTTGACCGCCACCGACAGGCCGGATCCGAGACCGGGCCCCACCGATGCGGTCATCCGCGTCACAGCCACCTCTCTCTGTGGGACGGATGCCCATATTTACAATTGGGATTCTTGGGCGCACAGCCGCATCCATCCCCCCCGGATTATCGGTCATGAAATGTGCGGCGAGGTGGTGGAGGTCGGGGCCGAGGTCACATTGGTCAAGATAGGGGACTATGTTGCAGCCGAGTCGCACATCACATGTGGTCACTGTTCCCAATGTCGCACCGGACAGGCGCATGTGTGCAAGAACTACCGCATCCTCGGGGTCGATCGCGACGGGTCGTTCGCGGAATATGTCGCCTTGCCTGAAACTGTGCTCTGGAAGACCTCGCCCGCCATTCCACCCGAACTCGCCTGCCTCCAAGAACCGCTCGGCAACGCCGTTGACGCCGCCTTAGTCGAAGACCTCACCGGACAGACGGTTTTGATCACCGGCTGTGGTCCGACCGGACTCT
This sequence comes from Nitrospira sp., assembly GCA_025363325.1. Lineage (GTDB taxonomy): Bacteria > Nitrospirota > Nitrospiria > Nitrospirales > Nitrospiraceae > Palsa-1315. Next base: position 12,309 of record JANYEF010000018.1, read on the forward strand.
TCGCCGCCGCCGTCGCACGAACGGCCGGTGCCGCCATGATCATCGCCACGGATGTCAGTGCGTACCGCCTGGACCTTGCCAAACAGGTCGGCGTCGATCACCCGCTCAACGCCAAGACCGAGACAGCGGACCGCATCGCCGCCGCCATTCGCGAGATCACCGCCGGCGAAGGTGTCGACGCCTCGCTCGAAATGTCGGGGAACCCGACGGCATTGCATCAAGCCTTCAGTGCCGTGAAAAACGGCGGGCGCGTGACACTCTTCGGTATTCCAACCGGCCCGATCAATTGCGATCTCGCGAATGAAATTATTTTTAAGGGGATTCGCGTCTACGGCATTACAGGGCGCCAACTCTTCAAAACCTGGTATCGCTTAACCGGTCTCTTCCAGGCCGGACTCAATATCAAGCCGGTCATCACCCATATCTTTCCCATGAAAGACTACGCGCGGGGGTTCGAGTTGATCAATTCCGGCCAGTGCGGGAAAGTGGTGCTATTGCCGTGAGGGGTGAGGCGTAAGGGGATAGGAAACTAGCGCTTCGCCCTTGCCGTCCTCTCACACCTTACGTTTCACGCCTCACGAAAAAGATGGCCTACCACTCACTCAAAAAAACTGTTTCAGAGCGGCTCGCTGAAATCCGCGCGGCAGGACTCTACAAATCTGAGCGGCAGATCCTCGGTCCGCAGGGGCCCGAGATTCGAGTGGCTCAGGGTGAAGTCCTCAATCTCTGCGCCAACAACTATCTGGGGCTCGCCAACCACCCTGACATCAGACAGGCCGCCGCCGATGGACTGCAGGAGTATGGCTACGGCATGGCCTCCGTCCGGTTCATCTGCGGCACCCAGGATCTCCACACACAACTCGAACAGGCGATCAGCGC
>JANYEF010000022.1 GCA_025363325.1 Nitrospira sp.
CCATAGGACGTGCTGGCGGTGACATATTGGACTGCCCGGTTGAGTTCTTGGTCGGTCATGAGGTCTCCCGTCACTCTTGGCGCATCATACCGAGAATGCCACCGCAGATGGAAGATTCCCCTGATCTCAGGCAAGAGAAAATTTCTCCAGCCGCGTTGTCGAGAATGATATGATCGTGACCTAGCAAGCCCAGCCCACGTGATTCATGCGGGCGAGACGAAGGAGATGCGACATATGCCTGTGAAGACCAGCCGGAACACTCCGGTCTCACGAAAACCCTCTTCCCCAAAACGGCAGAGCCGCACCTATTCCGAGCGCTGGGAGCTCTCACATTTGGCAGAGAATCCGGTTCAGCGTTTCGAGGCCCTGTTGGCAGAGATCGAGGCCAAGGTCGCGCAATTCGAAGCTGCTCGTACCCAACTCAGCCCGACCATGGCAACCTCCATCTTCCATCCGCTGCTGGCGCTGAGTGAAGACATTGCAGCTGCGTCGTCTCGAATCAGCGCCTATGCGTACCTCTGGTTCTCCGAAAATACGAAAGACCTCGCCGCTCGTTCGTTTAAGACCAAGGTCGAGGAGCGACTCACGACACTCCAGAACCGGCTGGTGTTTTTCGACCTGTGGTGGCAAAGCGTCGATGAAGTCAACGCGCGCCGGCTCATGGCCGGAACGGGCACGTTCCGGTATCACCTCGAAACCATTCGCCGTTTTCAGCCTCACACGCTGTCTGAACCGGAAGAGAAGATCGTCAACATCAAGAACATCACGGGTCGCAGCGCCGTGCATTCGCTATACGACGTCGTGACGAACGCCTTCACCTTCACGCTCACCGTCAACGGCAAACGGAAGACGATGACGCGCGAGGAGCTGACGGTCTATCTCCGCCATGCGCAAGGACGAATGCGTGAAGCCGCCTATCGAGAGCTATACCGTGTCTACGCCGATCAGCACGATCTGCTGGGCGAAATCTACAAGACCTTGGTCAACGACTGGAAAGCGGAAAATCTCCAACTGCGCCGCTTCGCCTCCCCGATTGCCACCCGCAACCTTGGAAACGACATTCCAGATACAGCCGTGGCATCGCTTCTGAAGGTCTGCCAGAAGAACGCCGGCATCTTTCAGGAGTACTTCCGCATCAAGGCTCGCTTGTGCAAGATCAAGCCGATGAGCCGCTATCACATCTATGCACCGCATCGCACAGCACAGAAATCCTATCGCTATCAGGATGCTATCCGAATGGTGCTGGACGCCTATCGAGGATTCTCTCCACAATTAGGTGACTTGGCGGAACGGGTGGTTCATGAACGCCATATTGATGCGCGGACGAGGCCTGGAAAAATCGGGGGCGCCTATTGTTACAGCGTCGTCCCAGGCATGACCCCTTACGTGCTGTTGAATTTCACCGGCGAGGCACGCGATATCGCGACGATGGCCCATGAACTCGGCCATGCCGTCCACGGCATGCTGGCGTCGCGGCATTCCCTGTTTACCTTCCATTCCACCCTCCCGCTGGCGGAAACAGCCTCGGTGTTCGGGGAACGCATTCTATCTGATGCCCTCATGAATCAGGAACGGGACAAGAAGGTGAGGCAAGGACTCCTGCTCACCCAACTGGATGACATCTACGCTACGGTCCTTCGGCAGGCCTATTTTGTCCAATTTGAGAATCAGGCCCATGAGATGATCGCCCAGGGCGCGACCGTGAAAGATCTGGCCAAGACCTATCTGGCCGAGGTGCGGCAGCAGTTTGGAAAGGGCATCAAGGTCCCGGATGAGTTTCAATGGGAATGGCTGACCATTCCACACATCTTTGCCAGCCCCTTCTATTGCTACGCCTACAGCTTCGGCAACTTATTGGTCCTCGCCCTCTATCGGATGTATCAGAAAGAAGGGGCCGCGTTCGTGCCAAAATATCTAGAGCTGCTGAGTACCGGCGGGTCGGAGTCGCCGCAGACGATTCTCGCTAAAGTCGGAGTCGATATGGCATCTGAAGATTTTTGGCAATCGGGGTTCGATACGATCCGCGAGATGGTCGATCAGCTGGAGCAAACGCTCTAAGCTCTCTATTTTTCTAGCACCTTAGTCATTTCACTCTCCCACACCACACCTGCACACGCCGCCCTCTCTTGACAGAGGGAGAGGCGTGGCGTATTATTACCTTAATTGATAACGGTTATCATAATCGTATTCTGCGCATGAGAACCCTGCTCGACAATTAGGAGTACAGCCCATGTACCTCTGCCTCTGCAAGGGAATTACTGACTCGGATGTCCGTGAAGCAGGACAGGCTGGCATCGTCATGCCGGGCCAACTCAAAGCGAGGTTTGGATTGAAAGACGCAGGATGCTGCGGTCGCTGCTCAAAGGATATTCAAGAGTTTGTGCAGATCGCGACGAGTGCGCACCGAGCACCTTCCCCCAACAGCGTACGAAGCTAGCCTGAACCAAGGCCTTCTCCCTCACCCGTCCGCTGTAAGACTGCTGCAACACAGATCCACTCGCCATCGCCGATGATAATATTGTCTCCACACACGGCTAACGCGAGATAGGAGTCTTACCTTTCTGGCATCCCGTTGGAACGGAACAATGTGTCACGATCCCTTATTCACTCGACGGACACATCCTCACCGTGCGCTCGGAGAGAGCAGAAACTCGAAATCGGATTTGGTCAGCACCCCTTGCCCGGAGCCGCGCACTACCCCACGCATCACCGCATCATACAGATCGAGTTTCCGTAGCTTGAGTGCCATCATCTTTTCCTCAATGCTATGGCGCATGAGAATCCGCACGATCGAGACAGTCCGCTGTTGCCCGATGCGGTGCGCGCGAT
>JANYEF010000028.1 GCA_025363325.1 Nitrospira sp.
GTGGCCGGACTCACCGATGCGCTAGATGGGGCGATCGCCCGTGTAACGAATCAGCATACCCGGCTCGGGGCCGTGTTGGACCCTCTAGCCGATAAGCTGCTCCTCACCTCCGGGTTCATCACGCTCTCAATGATTCATTTAATTCCGTTGTGGGTCACCATCCTCGTGGTCAGCCGAGACTTGATACTGTTGCTGGGAACGGCGGTGGCACACTTCGCAGATTCTCGCGTAGATATTACCCCCACCTTCTTGGGCAAGGGCACCACGTTTCTCCAGCTGTCCTATGTCGTATTGGTGATATTCCTGAGTTCTCGTCACATCGATCTCACCGTCATACTGCCTCTTTTATTCGGCATGATCTCCTTCACGCTATTGTCCGGGCTGCATTATCTCTACCGAGGCTATCGGCACACGAGTGCGATGAACAGCTAAGGTTTTGATTGTTCAAGCCTGCGTGCCTAGTCGTCTGCGCAGATATTTTGCATTTGTTTGACAGGTATTAGGGTGGCCAGTAGACTCGCCTGGTAGGTATTCCCCTCAGTCTACAACCGGCCAGGACGATGGCCACATCGAAGGGTGAGTGTTGCGCATGGCTACCTTTGCATATGTCGGGCGAACCAGATCAGGCGCCGTCAAGAAGGGCGAGCTGAGCGCTAAGACCCGAGATGAGGCGGTGGATCAACTCCGCAAGCAAAGCGTTGTCGTCACGAGCCTTGAAGAAAAGAAGAGTGGTAAGGGCGGATTCAAATTGAGTTTTGGGTCCGGTCTCACCGAAAAAGACCTGATCGTATTTACGCGACAATTTGGCACGATGATCAATGCAGGCCTGCCCTTGGTGCAGTGTCTCGAAATTCTCTCGACTCAGTCCGAGAATAAAGTGCTGCGAGAGACAGTAGGGGAAGTGAAGTCCCAGGTGGAGGCCGGCTCGACCTTTTCGGAGGCCTTGCGGCGCCATCCTAAAGTCTTCGACGATCTCTACGTCAACTTGGTGCATGCGGGTGAGGTGGGGGGGCTGCTCGATACGATCTTGACGCGTCTCGCCGTATATATTGAAAAAGCGGCGAAACTCAAAGGGCAGATTAAATCTGCCATGATCTATCCTGCTGCGATCGGGGGAGTTGCCGTTATTGTTATTACCGTGCTCATGATTTTTGTCATTCCGATCTTTGCAAAGATGTTTCTTGAGCTGTCAGGCGGGAAAGTGGCATTGCCCGGCCCTACGCAAGTGGTCATCGACTGTAGTAACTTCTTTATCGCGTACTGGTGGCTCATTGGGGCGGGTATAGCGGGGACCATCGTTGGTATTAAGAAATACTATGCGACGGTTAAAGGGCGGATGGTCATTGATAAGTTGCTTCTCAAGTTACCCGTGGTGGGAGACTTAATCAGAAAATCCTCGGTTGCCAAGTTCACCCGTACACTTGGGACGTTGCTTTCCAGCGGGGTTCCATTACTCGATGGGTTGACCATTTGTGCAAAGACCTCGGGTAATAAGGTTGTTGAAGAAACGTTAATCAATGCGCGCGTCAGCATCAGTGGCGGAAAGACCATCGCTGATCCCTTGGCCGCAAGCGGGGTCTTTCCGAAGATGGTGACGCATATGATCGCCGTCGGTGAGTCAACCGGCGCGCTGGACGCTATGTTGGGGAAAATTGCAGACTTTTACGAAGAGGAAGTTGATCAGGCAGTTGCCTCGTTGACGGCACTGCTTGAGCCGGCGATGATGGTGTTTCTGGGGATTGTGATTGGGTTTATCGTGATCGCGATGTATCTCCCAATCTTCAAAATGGCGTCCGCAATCGGATAGAGGTTGGCGTTCAATCCATTCCTCTCCCGGAGTTGGGGCCTAGTTTCCAGCATGAAGGCTCTAAGTCTTTCCGGTCAAACCACTCGGCGCCTCCTCACATATGCGCTGACACGGTTCCTGGCCCCTTATTCGAGGAGAAGGAACGAGGCACACCTCTCTTCATGCCCAGCCGATCTCCTCCTCGTCCAGTGGACTTCCACTCATGAATGATATGCGCACAAGATTGCATTGGATCATGGGGCTTCGCATAGCCCTCGTGACCCTGATGCTCGGCCTGTCTCTCGTCTTCCAAGTCGCGAAGGGCGGGCGGGTCGAAACGTTCTACACCCTGATTATTATCACCTACGTCCTGACGATCCCTTCCGCCATTCTACTCCGTACGCTTACGGCACCATCCGCTCTCACGATATTTTTTTGGGCTCAGGTCGGGATCGACTTCCTCCTTGAAACGGTGTTGGTGGCTAGGACAGGAGGGATCGAGAGTCCCTTCGCGGTGCTGTATGTCATGACGGTGGCGGTCGCTAGTCTGGTTCCCCGGAAGCGAGTGGGGCTTCTTACCGCCTGTTTCTGCATTATCGTGTTTGGTCTCTTAACGAACATTCAATTATATGGGCTGATTGAGGGGTGGGGATGGCTGCCGCCGAGTCGGCTGACTGTGCCTGAAACATTTCAAACATTCGGCGTCTATGCCCTTGCACTTGTTGTCGTTGGGATCCTGGGCGGAACCTTAGCCGAACAGCTCCAGCAGGCGGATCAATCGTTGCGCGAGAAGGAGCAGGGTCTGACCCGCCTCCAAGTCTTCCACGAGAATATCGTCCACAGCATCAGCAGCGGCGTGTTTACGGCCGATGCCATGGGATGCATCACCTCGTTTAACCCAGCGGCACAGGAAGCGACCGGGTATACGATCGCGCACGTGGCCGGGCGTTCCTGGCGCGAAGTCTTCAACTGGCATCCTAACCAACAATCAGACGAGCAACTCAATGGCGCCGTGTCTACGACGACGCGATTCGAAGTGGAATGTAAGCGTGCTGACGGTAATCGCCTGATCCTCGGTATGACCCTTTCCCCATTGCATGAACAGGGGAGGCAGACAGGTTTGGTCGGTGTGTTTAAAGATCTGACACAGATTCGGGATCTCGAAGAGGAGATGCGGCGCAAGGATTGGCTGGCGAGTTTGGGTGAAATGTCTGCCGGGATGGCCCATGAGATTCGGAATCCCCTTGGCGCGTTGGCCGGCGCGATGCAGATGCTCCGAAAAGATGCCACGGGAGACGAAACCAATTGTCGGTTGATGGACATTGCAATTCGGGAGGCGACTCGGCTCGACAACATCATCACAGAATTTCTCCAGTATGCACGTCCACCGGCGCTCAATCTTGCAGAGCACGATCTCAACAAAGTACTTGCCGAGACGCTTGATCTCGTTCAACATGAAGCGCGAACACGGTCTAACATCAGAATTGTTACGTCCCTAGCAACTGGGGCGCTCACGGCTCTGGTCGATCAAGACCAGCTCCGGCAAGTCTTCTGGAATATGGCGACGAACGCATTCGAAGCGATGACGGAGGGAGGACAGTTGACGATCTCGACGAGCTGCCGCCACGTCGATGCCGGCGGCCGCAAAGGCGACGTTATCGAAATTGCGTTTCAAGACACTGGGGAAGGTATTCAGAAACAGAACCTCGACAAGATCTTTCTTCCGTTTTTCACGACGAAGAAAGAAGGGTCAGGGCTGGGCCTCGCAGCCGTGCATCGCATCGTCGATTTGCACGGGGGCTGGATCAAGGTCGAAAGTCAGGAGCGTCAAGGCTCGCGGTTTGTCGTATGTATGCCGCGTTCCGGAGATGCCGGGGTGCGGTTGTGGCATGAGGGGCGGACACCGTGGAAAAGATCCTAGTCGTTGATGACGAGAGGGGTCTGCGCGAAGTCTTGAGCATTATGCTCAAACGCGCGGGCTATGCCGTGACTGAAGCGTCGGATGGTGAAGAGGCCATCGGTCAGATAAGCAAGGAAATCTTCGATCTCGTCATCACCGACCTCCGCATGCCGAAAGCCGACGGCATGGCGGTCCTGAAGGCGGTGAAGTCTTCGTCACCTGAAACCGTGGTCCTCGTCATTACGGCGTTCGCGACCGCAGACTCGGCGGTCGATGCGATGAAACAGGGTGCGTACGACTACCTGACCAAGCCGTTCCAGGTCGATGAAGTGCAGTTGATCATCCGCAATGCCCTGGAGAAGCGGCGTCTTTCGACGGAAAATATTCTATTAAAACGCGAAATGGCGAGCCAATCGTCGTTTGCGCAAATCGTTGGCCAGAGCGAGAGCATGCAGAAGGTGTTTGACGTGGTGCGCAAAGTCGCGGATGCCAAGAGCAATGTGCTGATTTGTGGGGAAAGCGGAACGGGCAAAGAGTTGGTCGCGCGGGCGATTCACTATAATAGTGCCCGGAGTCCGATGCCCTTTGTGGCGGTGAATTGCAGCGCCGTGCCGGAGACGTTGCTCGAAAGCGAGCTCTTCGGGCATATGAAGGGGTCTTTTACCGGCGCGATGGCCAATAAGGCGGGGTTGTTCGAGGTCGCCAACGGCGGCACGATTTTTCTGGATGAAATTGGCGATACGACCCCAACAATTCAAGTCAAACTGCTGCGCGTCATTCAGGAACGAGAGTTCCGGCGTGTTGGCGGCACCCAGGATGTGAAGGTGGACGTGCGTATTGTGGCCGCGACCAATAAAGACCTTGAAAAGGCTGTGGCCGACGGCTCATTTCGGGAAGATTTGTACTACCGCTTAGACGTGATCCCGATTCGGCTTCCACCGTTGCGGCTTCGAACAGGTGACATCCCGCTTCTCGTGAAACATTTCCTCGAGAAGTTTTCACAGGAAAGCGGCAAGCCGGCTCCCATATTGACATCGGAGGCGATGCATGTGCTGTTAGGCCATGAGTGGCGCGGCAACGTGCGCGAGCTTGAAAACTTGATAGAGCGCGTTGTCGCTTTTTCCGTCGGTGCGCCTGTGTCGGATGACGATATTCGTGGCTGGCTCCATCGAGTCGTGCCCCCTCAGCAGCAGGGGGTGTCCACCGATTTGCCTGAAGACGGGTTGGATTTGGAGGGGCTCATCAACGGCATTGAAAAAGATATGCTCTTGAAAGCGCTCGAACGGGCCATGTGGGTGAAGAAGAAGGCCGCACGGCTTCTGAGACTCAACACGCGATCCTTTCGGTATCGACTAGAGAAGTATGCCATCAAGGGAGGCCGTGATTAATCCGCAGCCTAGTCCATCCGAGATCACCGTTTTCGCTCCTGCCAAAATCAACGTGATCCTGCGTATCCTCGACCGCCGCCTCGACGGGTTCCACAATCTCTGGTCGATCATGCAGACGGTTGCCCTCGAAGACGAGGTGTCCATCAAGATATGTGCCGACCGGCAGGATATTCGGCTGAAATGCGATGCGACGCATTTGGCTGCAGACCAGAGTAACCTCGTCTATCGCGCAGCCGCGGCGGTGTTAGCGCGAGCCCAGCAATCGATTGGGCTCGACATTGAGCTGCGTAAGCGCATTCCGATGGGAGCCGGCCTCGGTGGCGGAAGCAGCGATGCCGCAGCCACCATCATAGGGTTGAACCATTTATTACGGTTGGAGTGGTCTCCGACGCAGATGGCTGATGTCGGGCAATCGTTAGGTAGCGATGTGCCCTTCTTTCTCTTTGCCCCCTCAGCGTTCGTGGCAGGTCGAGGAGAAACAGTTCGGCCGGTCGTTGTTGAAGGGGTGCGATGGGTCGTGCTCGTCAACCCGGGGTTTGGGGTCAATACCAAGTGGGCGTATCAAGAATTGGCTGCTACCAGGACCGCTGTGCCGCCGCTATCGCTGATCCAGCGAGAACTCGACCAGCAATCGCAGGTGAGCTGGGCCCAATTGATTGCCGCAGCAGAGAATGATTTCGAGGCGCCGGTCTTCGCCGTCCATGGGAAGCTTCGGGAGATTAAACGGAGCCTGCAGGCCCACGGAGCCGAGATCGCGCTGCTGTCCGGAAGCGGGGCGACGGTGTTTGGGGTGTTCGCGGAGGAGGCGCGCGCGCGCTTGGCCCAGGCCCAGTTCGTGAGTGAAGATTTGATCAACGTTATTGTCGTTCCCACTTGTTCAGGCCCACTCGTCTGGCGATCCGAACGACCACGATAATTCGTGGCTCGATTGACAACTCCCCGTGCATTCCGTTACAGTTTGGGCCCTTAGTTGGCTTCCTCAACAGCGCGCAGCGAACGAGGTAGGCGAATCACGATGACGCCCACCGAGGCCCGCCGTCGAGACGAACCATATACGAAATCAGAACGTGACGCAGTCCCAATCAAGGACCCATTGAGGAGTCGATGAGCAGAGAACTAAAGATATTCTCTGGCAACGCGAATCCGCCCCTGGCCCATGAGATTTGTGCCTACCTTGGGACCAAGCTCGGCGAGGCCACGGTGTCGTCATTCAGTGACGGCGAAATTCGCGTCAGGATCGAGGAAAACGTTCGTGGCGCCGACGTGTTCGTCGTGCAGTCGAGTTGCCAGCCTGTCAACGACTCTCTCATGGAGTTGCTGATTATTATTGATGCGCTCAAGCGGTCCTCCGCGAATCGCATCACCGCGGTCATCCCGTATTTCGGCTATGCTCGTCAGGATCGCAAAGATCAGCCACGTGTGCCGATTTCAGCGAAGCTCGTGGCCGATCTCATCAGCACTGCCGGCACTGATCGGGTGCTGACGATGGACCTTCATGCGGGGCAGATTCAGGGATTCTTCAATATCCCGGTGGACCATCTTTATGCGCTACCTGTATTGTTGGATTACATTACGAAGCAGAAAGTGAACGACCTGGTGGTTGTGTCGCCGGACGCCGGTGGAGTAGAACGGGCCCGCGCGTTTGCGAAGCGGCTTCAAGCGAACTTGGCGATTATCGACAAGCGGCGTGAAGGACCCAACCAGACGCAGATCATGAATATTATCGGTGACGTGGCAGGCAAGAGCGCGCTGCTGCTGGACGACATGATCGACACGGCCGGCACCATTGTGAAAGGGGCTCAGGCTTGTATGGATAAAGGGGCTCGGGAGGTATGGACCGCTTGTACTCATGCGGTGCTCACCGGGCCGGCGTTAGACCGGATTCAGCAATCCTGCCTGAAGCAGGTAATCGTGACCAATTCGATTCCATTGCGTGGCAAAGAGCAGATTTGCCCCAAATTGCATCAATTATCAATCGCTCCGCTGTTAGGTGAGGCGATCAGGCGTATCCATGAAGATGAGTCGGTGAGTTCATTGTTTGCCTAACTCGAGATCGAGGTATCTGAAGACCAGCGAGAAGGGGACGGAGGCGTATCATGAAATTTGAACTAGCAGTTACGGTGAGAGAGAAAACGGGGAAAGGTGCGGCGCGCCAGCTTCGGCGGGAGGGCAAGATCCCAGGCGTGTTGTATGGGCAGGGCGAATGCCTGCTCCTGACGATTGAACCCGACAGCCTGGTCAAGATTTTGAAGGCACAGGCAGGGGGGGCCGCGCTCGTGTCGCTCACGCTCAGCGGTGCGAAGTCGAAACCCAACCGAACCGCACTCTTGCGCGATTTCCAGGTCGATCCTGTCGAAGGGAATGTGTTGCATGCGGATCTGTTTGAAATTTCGATGAACAAGCCGATTCGCGTGAAGGTGCCCCTGCATTTGACCGGCGGGATGCCTGCGGGCGTCAAGGAAGGCGGCATCCTCCACCACAATATGCGCGAGTTGCACATTGAGTGTCTGCCGGCTGCTTTGCCGGACTTCATCGAAGTCGATGCCTCGGGGCTCAACATTGCTCAAGGTCTCCATCTGAAAGACGTGGCTACGCGCGAAGGGATTCGCTATCTCGACGATCCC
>JANYEF010000043.1 GCA_025363325.1 Nitrospira sp.
CTACGGATTTTCACGACGAACCACGGATGAGCCGGTCGTTTGGTTTTGGCCCTTCTAACCGCACCGGCAGCGAATTGCCGGACATCTCTAAGCCCGCTATAATCACCCTTATGACTCCTCCATCTGATCCAGATTCCAGCAACCCCGCCGAAGAATCCTCCTCCTACATTCCTGCCCATCGCGACACAGAGTTTCTCCAACGGGAAGAACTCCGCCCTATCCGCATCGGCCTCGAACTTCTCAAGCCAGAATTGATCCAGCACGAAGAAGGTATCCGGTCGACCATCGTCGTGTTCGGTAGTGCGAGGTTACAAGAATCGACCGCCGCGAAGCATGCGCTCCACATGGCGGAAGAAGAAGCTGCCCGAGCCCCGAACGATTCAACACACCGGCAAAAGGTGGCAATCGCGCGACGACAACTCACTCTCTCGAAGTACTATGACGTGGCACGTGAGTTCAGCCGCCTGGTGTCCTCGACCTGCCAGATCGATGGTCGTTGCGATTACGTGATTGTCACCGGCGGAGGGCCCGGTATCATGGAAGCGGCAAACCGTGGAGCCGCAGATGTTGGAGCGAAATCGATCGGTCTGAATATCACCTTACCGCACGAACAGCACCCGAACCCCTACATCACACCGAAACTTAGTTTTCAGTTTCGCTATTTCGCCATCAGGAAAATGCACTTCTTAATCCGTGCCAAGGCGCTCGTCGCCTTTCCCGGAGGATTCGGCACTCTCGATGAGCTATTCGAGACGCTGACGCTTCTCCAAACAGGCAAAACCGAAAACGTGATGGTCGTGCTGGTCGGACGGGACTTTTGGGAACGCCTGATCAACTGGCAATGGCTCGTCGAGAACGGGCTCATCGCCCAACAAGATTTACAGTTGTTTCACTATGCCGAGACGGCCCAGGAAGCCTGGGACCTGATCAGCCGCCACAATGGAGTACCTTCATCATGAAACTCTCCTTCCACGGCGCGGCAAGATCCGTCACCGGAAGTCGCCACATCGTCGAAACGCCCGGATGCAGACTGTTGCTGGATTGCGGGCTCTTTCAAGGGCGCCGAGAGGAGGCGCTTCGCCAGAATCAGGATTTGGGATTCGATCAAAAATCGATTAGAGCCGTCTTGCTGTCCCATGCCCATATCGACCATTCCGGCGCCTTACCGGTGCTTCCGAAGCATGGATTCTCAGGAAAGGTCTACCTCACCAGAGCCACCGCCGATTTGACAGAACTCATGCTCGAAGATTCGGCTCGAGTACAGGTGAATGATTGCAGCTATGTCAACAAGAAGGAACAGCGGAGGGGGAAAACCTGTGTCCGACCCTTATACAATACAGATGATGTCCGTAAGCTTGTCCGCCGATTCGAGGGCTCACGGTACGGAGACCTGCTCAAAATCGCCCCACGCGTGACAGCGTCCTTTCACGACGCCGGCCATATCTTGGGGTCGGCGGCCATTCGGGTGAAATACACGGCACGCGGCAATACCACCACCGTGCTCTTTAGCGGAGATCTTGGCCGCTCCAACATGCCCATCCTTCGCGACCCTGAGCCACCGCTACCATGCGACGTATTGATTCTTGAATCGACCTACGGCGATCGCTTGCACGAAGCCGACCGAGAGATCATGAAACAGCAGGCCCTGGACCTCCTTATCCATGCCAAAACCCATAAGAGCAAGATTATCGTCCCTGCATTTGCGGTTGGACGGACTCAGGACTTGGTCATGCGGATCAAAGAACTCGTCAGTGAGGGCCGCCTCGATCCCATCCCGATCTATATCGATTCCCCGCTGGCCTCACGGGTCACGGAAGTCTTTCGCCGCCACCCGGAATGCTACGATGAAGAAACCACAAGAACCTTCACGTCCTCCGGCGACCTCTTCGCCTCACGCTATATCCATTTTGTCTCGTCGCCGGAAGACAGCAAACGCCTGAACAGCATAAAGGGCCCCTGCGTCATCATCTCTGCCTCCGGCATGTGCGAAGGCGGCCGCGTCGTGCACCATCTCAAGCACGCGATTCAAGACGAAGCGAATGTGATCGTCTTCGTGGGCTTTCAAGCCGAGCATACCCTCGGACGCAAACTCGTCGAAGGATGGGATGTCGTCCCGATTTTTGGCGTACCCACTCCGCGCCGGGCCCAGATCGTCAAGTTCAACGGGCTTTCGGCCCATGCGGATCGCAACGATCTCCTGGCCTACGTGCGAGCCATCAATCCACTGCCGGCCAAGATCTTCATCGTGCATGGTGAAGAAAAACAGGCGCTCTCGCTGGCCGCTGCCATTCAGGGGGAACATTCCAAGATTGAAGTCGCAGTCCCCCATGTTGGATCGAGCCATGAGGTCTAACAACATTGTCCGCCTGACAATCCCGCTGCTGACCCTGGCCATCGGAATCTGCCTAGCCCCGTTTGTGTCTGCCCAAGCAAGCGAGCCGGAAGAATCACGATTGCGAGCTCGTGCGCTTGGCATCGTCGTCGGCTCCTATAACCCGGGACCGCTTAACGCGATCACCGACGTGGCCGGTGTCACCGTGGGCCAGACCACCCTCATCTCCGGCGACGGGCCGCTCAAGCCTGGGCTCGGCCCGATACGAACCGGCGTGACGGTCGTCATTCCCCGCGACGACGTGTGGCACAAGAAAGTGCCGGCCGGGTCGTTTGTCCTCAATGGGACCGGCGAGATGACCGGGCTCGCCTGGATCAACGAATCAGGCTTCCTTGAGTATCCCATCGCCCTGACAAATACGTTGAACGTGCCCCGAGTGGCCAACGGGGTCATGAGCTGGATGATCTCGCGCTATCCGGAAATCGGCATTACCGACGATACCCTGACACCCGTGGTCGCCGAATGCGATGATGGACGCCTGAACGACATTCAAGGGCGGCATATCTCGGAGGCGGATGTGTTGCAGGCGCTCGACAGCGCCTCCTCAGGAGTCGTGCAGGAAGGAACTGTTGGTGCTGGAACAGGGATGGTCTCCTACGGATTCAAGGG
>JANYEF010000069.1 GCA_025363325.1 Nitrospira sp.
GGCATAGGCGGTCGCGCCGGTACCGTCGGAAGCGAGGGACTTGCGATCGTCCGGCAGTCCAGCGACGACCGCGTCGCGATTTACCCGCTCGCGCGCTTCCTGCACCAGATCGCAGAAGGTCGTTAGGGCTATGAGCTGGCGAGGGGTGAAGAGATCGCCATATCTTGTCAGGCCGTAGATCTGGGTCTTGATGTCGCGGGGATGATAGTTGATTTCGAGATCGGGACTCCACCCAGGTCGAGCTTCGACAGCCGCTGTCTCCATGGTGGGTGTCGGCGAAATGTAGACCCTCCCGCGAATACCTTCGGCGACGACGGCAAGTAGGCGGCTAGTCATGCGACCAGAGGTGCCTTCACCGCGAATGTACTCATAGGTGATCGGCACGTTCGATATGAGGCAGCGGAAGGCGTTCCACTTTCCGATCGAAGTGCCCAGCTTCGCTGCCGCGACATCCCTGGGCATGCCCACTTTCACTGTGAATCGATAGCCCCCGTCCTCGACTACAGGCTCAACATACATTTCCTTGCCCGGCTTGGTGGAGAACATGAAAGTCGAGGCGAGCGGCACGTCCACCTGCGCGAAGGCCGGGTTTGGGCTCTTCACCGTGCGGGCCCAGAGCCAGGCGATCACTGTGAGCTTTCGTCCGACATACTTCTTCAGGTCCGGCCGCACCTTCGCCATCTCGGCGGTAACCTCGACCTTCGGGTAGAGCTGGCCGATGCGCTTCTCGGCCTCATCACGCATCCACTGGCCGTAGTAACGTACGTCCTCGGCCAGGCCCGTTGCTCCCTTCCAGGAACCAGACTGCGCGCCAATCTTCTTTTGTGATTCAGGATTCACCGGTGGCTTGCCGACGAACTTCGGCGGGATTTCAATCATGGCCTTATTGATGAGTACCGCCACCGGGTTCAGATCGCTTGCATAGGCTTCGAGCCCAAGTCGTTGCGCCTCCAACGGCAGCGCCCCACCGCCAGCGAACGGGTCGTGAAACGCAGGAAGCTTGTTTCGATTGAACAATTCCTTGGCACGTGGGTGGTCGGCGTTCTCGGCGCACGCGCGCCGCCAGCTGTTCCAGATTTCGTCCCGCGCTGCCTGGAGCACCGTTTCGTTAGTGGTGTTCTCCCACAGCACCAGTTCTTCGATGATCCGGAACAGCCGTTGCCGTTCCTGGTCGGCGAGGATGTCGTCAAGAGTTGGCTCAGGGCCAGGTTCGGGGACTGCGACTCCCGATCCCTTTGCCTTTTCGGCCAAGGCCCGAGCTTCTTCCCACACCTTCCTTCGCGCCTTGAGAAGAGTCTCACCCTTCCTGCGCAGCTTCGAGTCACCCCGAAGTACGTCCACATACGCCGATGGATCATCTACCATCTGTGCAAAGATCACCGCCCGCGCCGCTGCCAACGGTCGCCGCGCCCACCACAAATGGAGCGTGGAAGGATGTCCGTGGCGAATGGATTTCTCCCGGGCGGACGCCTTATTAATTGCCTCCAGCGGCAAGGCAACCTCGATGAGTTTCTTATGCATCTCTAGCCCATATCTCCTGTCCGTTCCTTCGATACCCCGGCAACTAACGTGATGACGTTCTCAAGGACCCACGCACATCGAGCCAGTCTCAGCGCCGCCAAAACTGATGCAAATACTGTCAAATACAGCACCGGACTCATTTGATGATTGTCTCGATCTAATATCAGTCCGAAGAGAGCAACAACCGTGGCAAATCCGAGCGTGCGAATGGTTGCAGTGAACACTTTCCACAATGTTGGATAGGGCTTGCTCTCCCTCACTACCGTAAGACGGTCATTGGTCGAAAATGCCACCATAATGGAAACAGCCGTTATTGCGAATCCCAGTAGCGAGCCAAAGATTGAGGCAAGAGCTCCATAGATTGCGCCGCGGTTTCCCGACAGCGTATCTTCTAAAATAGCTCCACCGCCCCATAGACTTGCCCAGGTAACAAAGCTGGCGCCGCACAGTATGGCAAAGCCAAACTCAGCAGCAAGGAAATGCGTTCTCCACCACTTAGGCAGGAACTTCACATTCGAACTCCCGCCGCCACGAGAAGTTCGGAGCGGAGTTCTGTGTAGGCAGTTTCAATCGCAGCATAGGCTGATTCGCTATCCAACGCCCTTGCCCTTTCGTCCTCACCAAGCACAATCTGTTTCCTTGAGATCAACTGGTCCTTTAGGATATCCACGGCATCTACCCTTTCAGCCACTTCATTGAATCCACTGACTGTGAAGTGGGATGCTTCTTCCCTTAGATCCTGGCGTCGAGCAAGCTGCTTTACCGTC
>JANYEF010000076.1 GCA_025363325.1 Nitrospira sp.
CACGCCTTGCTACATCTATAGCTACGCGACCCTTGTTCGTCACTTCCGGGCCTATGATGGGGCCTTCAAGAGCCTACCCCATGTGATTGCGTTCGCCATGAAGGCCAACTCCAATATCGCGATTCTCCGTCTCATGGCAAAGGAGGGGAGCGGGGTGGATATTGTGTCCGGTGGAGAGCTCTTTCGAGCGCTCAAGGCGGGCGTTCCTCCCTCAAAAATCGTATTCGCGGGCGTCGGTAAGAACGTGGAGGAGATTCGCGAGGCCTTGAAGGCCGACATCCTCATGTTCAACGTCGAATCTTCGGCCGAGCTGCAGGCGCTTAACGAGGTGGCGGCTTCGGTGGGGACCAAGGCGAGGGTCGCCCTGCGCATCAATCCCGACATTGATCCGAAAACGCACCCCTACATTTCGACCGGTCTCAAGAAGAGCAAGTTCGGGATCGCTGCTGACCGGGCGCTCGAGGAATTCACGCTGGCTTCTTCACTCGCCAACATTGATGTCGTTGGCGTTCATAAGCATATCGGGTCGCAGTTAACCGAAGTCACACCGTTCGTCGAGGCCGTGAAGAAGGTGGTAAAGCTGGTCGGGGCCTTGAAGGAACAGGGTATCAACATCCGGTATGTCAACATCGGCGGCGGCCTTGGCATTACCTACTCGGACGAAACGCCACCGCTGCCGCAGGACCTTGCGGATGCCGTGTCGCCACTGCTGAAGGATTTGAATGTGACTCTCATCATGGAGCCGGGCCGCGTCATCGTCGGCAACGCCGGTATTCTTGTGACGAAGGTGTTGTATCGGAAGGACGGCGAAGCAAAACGGTTTATTATCGTCGATGCGGCGATGAACGATCTGATCAGACCGAGCCTCTACGGGGCCTATCACGAGATTCGCCCCTTGTCCGAGGCGGTGTTGCAGCGGCCCAAGCATACCGTGGATGTTGTCGGCCCGGTCTGTGAGTCCGGCGATTTTCTGGCGAAAGACCGATCACTGCCAGAGGTCAATTCGGGTGACATGCTAGCGGTGATGAGTGCGGGGGCCTATGGATTTGTGATGGCCTCTAATTATAATTCGCGACCACGGGTACCGGAAGTCTTGATCAAAGACGGGGAGATCCACGTCATCAAGACCAGAGAGACCTACGACGATTTGGTGAAGGGCGAAACGATCCCGGCATTTCTCAGCTGAGAAGTGGGCGCGGTGGACGCCTCGGCGGCGAAGGAGTGAACATGTTTACAGGCGCATTGATCGCCATCGTGACCCCCTTTAGGAATGGTAAGGTCGACGAGCGGGCTTTTGGCGACCTCATAGAATGGCAAATTGCCAACGGGACGAATGGGATTGTGCCCTGCGGCACCACCGGCGAATCCGCCACGCTCTCGCACCAGGAACATCACCGCGTGATCGAATTGACCGTCGAGGTGGTCAACCGGCGCGTCCCCGTGATTGCCGGGACCGGCTCCAACAGCACGGCAGAAGCGGTGTCTCTCACGAAACACGCCAAGGAGGCAGGGGCTGATGGGGCGCTACTGATCACGCCCTATTACAACAAGCCGACGCAAGAGGGGCTGTACCGACATTACAAAATGATTGCGGAGTCCGTGGATCTTCCGCAGATCCTATATAACATTCCCGGACGGACTGGCGTGAACATGCTGCCGGCCACTGTGGCCAGGCTGTGCGGGCTACCGAACATTGTTGGGATCAAAGAGGGGAGCGGGTCAGTCCAACAGGCCTCTGAGATTGTGAGTACGTGCGGCGACCGGATGACGGTCCTGGCGGGAGATGATGCCCTGACGTTGCCTATGATGGCAGTCGGAGGAAAAGGGGTCATTAGCGTGACATCGAACGTCGTTCCATCCGAGATGGCTCAATTGGTGAAGGCCTTCTTGAGCGGACGCATCGACGAGGCGCGCCGGATTCATTTCGCATTGTCGCCGCTCTTCACTGCGCTCTTTTACGAGACCAATCCGATTCCGGAGAAAACCGCGTTAGGCATGATGGGAAAAATCGATCCGGAGTTGCGACTGCCGCTCTGTGCCATGGCGACCGAGACGAAGGACCAACTCACGCGGGCCTTAAAGGACGCAGGCCTCATTTAGCCAGGATGGTCTTGGCTCGGGTGCTCATTCTATGATCAACGTCATTGTCGCAGGCGCCGCTGGTCGCATGGGCTGTCGGCTGGTTGCGCGTATTAAAGATTCTACCGTCCTGACGCTTGCCGGTGCGATCGAAGGGAAGGGCCATCACGCTGTGGGCGACGATGCCGGAGAGACAGCGGGTTGCGGCCGTGCAGGCATTCCGATTACCGACGATCTTGCGGCGCTCCTTGACCGAGGCGAAGTGATCGTCGATTTCTCCGCTCCTGAAGCGACCCTGCATCACTTACGTACGGTGGCGCAGCACAAGCGAGCCATGGTGATCGGCACGACGGGGTTTTCCGCTCCCCAGCTCGAAGAGCTGAAATCGCTTGCCTGCCAAGTTCCCTGCGTGTTGTCCCCCAATATGAGCGTGGGCGTCAATCTGATCTACAAGGTCATCAGCGAGATGGCGAAAACGCTGGGGGATGAATACGACATTGAGGTGATTGAAGCCCATCATCGTCTGAAAAAAGATGCGCCGAGCGGAACGGCACTCAAAATTGCGGAAGTTTTGGCGAAGGCTGTGAACCGCGATCTTGATCAGGTCGGTGTCTATGCCAGAAAAGGTCTCATCGGGGAACGGAAGAAAGGTGAGATCGGGATTCAATCAATCCGTGCCGGCGACATTGTCGGCGACCATACCATTCTCTTTGGCGGAATGGGTGAACGTATTGAAGTCACACATCGAGCGAGTAGCCGAGACACCTTCGCAGGAGGCGCTTTGCGTGCCGCTCGGTGGGTCGTTCAGCAGCCGCCAGCTCTATACGACATGATGGATGTGTTATGCTTGAAAATATAGGTTAATAATGTATTATATTTCAACGACTTACATCTCGCAAAAGTAAATGTGCAACAAGTGTGTA
>JANYEF010000008.1 GCA_025363325.1 Nitrospira sp.
CTGCAATAGCTTGATCCCCATGCCGTCACGCGTATTGAACTTCTTCCACTCATCGCCTGATTCCGCATAGTACATTCCAGCATCCGTCAAGACACCGTCGACATCGGTGGCAAACAGACGGATGCCTTGAAGCACCTTGCGCGAGACCTTCTTAGACCGAGTGGTTTTCTTCGTTGATATTTTCATTGATGCTCGTTGAGCCATCGTGCGCTCTCCAGCTATTCACTTTTGCATATTACTCATCTTGCATCGCGCTGCACACAAAAAACACGATTAGGGGGAACCGATGGTTCGGTGGGCACGATCTGCAGCCTGCTAACGTGGAGTGGAGGCGAGGCAAGGAGACTCTTTCATAAATCGGGCGAGGGCATCCTGCCAATGCGGCAGCTGCGCTCGCACCGCGCTCAACCGGCCTTGGGCAAGGACGGAATAAGCGGGACGCCTCGCGGGACGTCCCAACTGTTCGGTCGTAATGGACCGAACCGGGATGGAAAGGCCCATAAGGCTGACAATGGCCTCTGCAAATTCGTGCCACGTGCAATCGCCGGTATTCGTCACGTGACAGATTCCCCGGAGGTCACTCGTGAGGAGATCGTTCAAGGCCAGAGCCAGATCGTCCGCATTGGTCGGGCAGCCTCGCTGATCTCCCACCACCTCGAGGAACGGCTTCTCACCCGCCAACCGCATCATCGTCTTCACGAAATTATTTCCCGCATGTCCATAGAGCCAGGCCGTTCGAACCACCAACGTGTTGGGGCAACCAGTCAATGCGGCGATTTCCCCCTCGCGTTTGGATTGCCCATACACATTGATGGGATGGGGTACGTCCTCTTCACGATAGGGAGTCGACTTGGTTCCATCGAAAACATAGTCCGTCGACAGATAGATCAGTCTCGCATTGAGCGTTGCGGCAGCGCGGGCCACAAAAGTGGTGCCTTGAGCGTTCACCGCCAGCGCTCGATCGGGCTCGCGCTCAGCCCCATCAACATTAGTGTAGGCGCCGACATGTAGGATGACAGAGGGACGGGCAGCCACGATCTGGGACTCGCTGTCAGATTGCGAGAGGTCAAACTCCGGCAGATCTTTCAGAATGAGATCTTCCCCCGAGAGGGCCTGCTGGAGTGCGTGGCCTAGCTGCCCCTGCGCACCTGTGATCAGGATCCGCATCTTAAAATAAAGTTCGAAGTTCGGCGTTCGAGGTTCACAAGCAACTCAACTTCGAACTTCGAACTTCGAACCTTCCTTAAGTCGCTTCCCATACATCTGCTCATAATAGGTGCGGAACTCGCCGGACTTGATCGTCCGCCACCAGTCCTCATGCTCCTGATACCATTGGATGGTTGTGCGCAGGCCCTCTTCAAAGGGCACGCCAGGGTTCCACCCTAATCGACGCAATTTGCTGCAATCCACCGCGTAGCGGCGATCATGTCCCGGTCGATCCTGCACCAATCGAATGAGGTCGCGGGACTTGCCCAGATAGCCGACAATCTGTTCGGCCACGGTGATATTCTCCCATTCATTGCCCCCGCCGACGTTGTAGATCTCTCCCGGCTCACCTCGAAGAAATACATGCTCGATCGCCGAGCAATGGTCCTGCACAGCCAGCCAATCGCGGCACTGACGTCCATCCCCATAGAGCGGGAGGGGCTGGTTGTCGATCGCATTGGTGACGAACAGCGGGACGAATTTCTCCGGATACTGATTCGGCCCATAAGTATTGCTGCCCCTGGTCACCATCACGGGGAACCGATAGGTCGTCCAGTAGCTGAGGGCCAAGAGGTCACCACCGGCTTTGCTGGCAGAATAGGGACTTCGCGGAGCTAGGCGATCGCTCTCAATCGACATCCCGGTCTCAACACTGCCGTAGACTTCGTCTGTGCTGACTTGGAGAAATCGCTGCAGGCCGGCACGACGGGCTTCTTCAAGCAGCACGCCGGTCCCCACCACATCGGTCCGTGCAAAGGCTCCCGGGTCGAGAATAGACCGATCGACGTGGGTCTCCGCCGCAGCATTGATTACCCCTTCAATCCGATGCTCACGGAGGAGACGTTCGACCAAGGGCTGATCTCCAATGTCCCCATGCACAAATGTATGCCGGGCATCCGTCTCGATCGCCTTGAGATTTGCAAGATTGCCGGAGTATTTCAGCGCATCGAGATTCACCACCTCATGGCCGCCCTGAACAACCAGGCGACGGACGAGATGCGACCCAATGAATCCGGCCCCTCCGGTTACGAGGATTCGCATCTTAGGACCTTGATCGGGTTCGAGGTTCGAGGTTCACAGTTGAATGCTTTTTGTGATCTCGCAGATAATCAATAAAACCAAAAATCATACGCTTTACCTTACCTGCCCCTTCATAGACTTCATCGAACTGCGATCGCATCACATAACCTTGGTCTTGGGCAACGTAAAAGTGACTCTGGAGTTCAGATGCCGACCGAAGCGCGTAATACAAAAACTGAATAAATTCCTGGTTCGAGTGACAATCAAATCCCTCTGAGATATTAGCCATGATCGATACGGCTGCCCGCCGAGCCTGATCGCGCAAGCCGAAATCTTTCGCGAACTGTGATTCTCCGCTCAGTGCGTACACTACAC
>JANYEF010000159.1 GCA_025363325.1 Nitrospira sp.
CACGGGTCGTCCTGAATGTTGAGGGGCTCGAAGTTTTATCGAAGACCGTGATCGTCTCGCCTCACACGATCACGACGTCGACAGACGAGGTACTACACTAAATGCCAACGGCAAGTGTCCCAAACTCATTGACACGTTCCGACCGGGAAGGGCTGGGCGAGCGAGACTGGCGAGAGAGTCTCGTCATGCATGAGCCGAAGAATGAAGGTCGGGGTTCGAAGTTCCGAAAACCTCGAACCTCGAACTTCCGTTCGTCTCGCGCGAATAACGATTCACGCGTCACGGATTGTGTTGATGGGGTTTACCGAACGGGGGCTTGGATGGAACGAAGATCCCAGTCGGCGACTCCATGGAGACCGATCTGATTGAGCAGTGAGGCACGCTGCCTCCGAAGTGCTTGGTCTGAAGGTTTCGCGTCGATCAACTCACAGAGGCAGGCCATGGCGTCGTACCAAAAACCGCGCAGGGCATTCCGCAGCACGCTGGGACGGTCGCAGCTCAAATCGACTTCCATTTCCACAAGGCACGTACTGAACTCACAGCGCTCGATCACGCCGCCAGCCACAATATCCTGCGACGGCGATTCTGGATTGCGAATCGCGGAGATATACCAGCGATATTGCACCTCCGGTTCGAGTGCCAGACCTAAATTCTTGAGATTGATGGATTGGACGCCTGCATGATCCGGTGTGGGAATCGGGCCTTCATGCAGGGGTTTGATCGAACGGATGTCGATAAGCGTAAATCGCATGGGCAAGGAAGTCGGCTTGGAGAGGAACCAGTTTAAGGAAGGCGCCTGCTTCACCGTCAGGCCGACATGGTCGGGAACAAGGGCCACGATCTCAGGATCCTTCCCATCCGTCCCTCGCAAGCCTCCGCCGACTCGCGCGCGAGGCGTGGTCTTCTGTCGAGGGGTATAGATCGGCATCAGCGGCTCGTCCAATTGGGCGGCTGGGGGCAGGATCCCTTGGTCGGCACCAGGCGTTGCAGCCAGGCCCGACGTGAAGCCTGATAGGCTGAAGGTGATGATCAGAGCACTGCGGATGATGATCGATGGTTTCATAAAGTAGCTACTCAGGTAGATAGGCTGAAGGCTGTCTGGTTCATCTGGTTTGTTTGGTTTGTCTGGTTTTTTGGTTGAACGAAATTAACCAAATAAACAAGACAAACCAAACAAACCAAATAACGTTCCTCTTACGCTGGCGTACTCTAGCACAAGGCCAACCACCTGTTACAGCCAGTTGTTCAGCAAGAGGAACGGCGACCAGTATGCCGGATGTTCATAGACTCGATCTGCCAAGAGCCTCTGCTGTGCGAGCTGCAAAGCCTGTGCCTTTGACAGCTTGGGGTTTCGCAGTTGCCTGTAGAATTCAGAGACCAGCTCAGCAGAGGCCTCATCATTGATGAACCACAGAGTGGCTAACGCGCTCCGGGCGCCTGCCTTGATGGCGACACCAGCGAGACCCAAGGCCGCGCGATCATCGCCCACTCCCGTCTGGCAGGCGCTGAGGGTCAGCAATTCCAGAGGCTCCCGGCGAAACCGGAACAATCCGACGAGTCGATCGAGTTGGTTCAAGGTCAGCTTCCCGTCGAACGTCAGTAAGAACGATTGATTCACGTCGGTGGTGAACTGGCCATGGGTTGCGACATGAAGAATCCCAAACTGTCCGTCCTGCAGTTCTTGTTCCAGCCTGGCGATGCGGAAGTCCTGATTCAGCAATTGGTCGCCACGGTAGAGGTCCCGCAGGGTGCTCATTTCGCCCGCGACATAGGGCAACGCCGGGAATCCTTGCACCGCTTCTGTGAGACCGATGGATAGCAGCTTCACTCGTGCGCGATCGATCGGGCGGGGATCGGTCAGGTTGAGTCCTGGTGTCACGGCCACGGCAAACTTGTTGATGAGAAACGTGGATCCGTCGTGCAGCGCCGCCATCGGGATGGTTCGGAGCGCGCTATCAGGCACAAATACCAAGGTCGTGATCTGGTGCGTGGCGAGCACCGACTCCAGCGGACGAATGAGCCAGTCGTACAGCTGTTGCGCATGGGGGAGGTACTCGCGCGTGGTGCGTTTTTCGACCGTGCGGCGAAACAGCCGGATTTCCTTCGTCAGCGCCTCCGCACCGACCGGCACTGCGATGCGCGTCATGCCTGAGGGCAGGCTCACCAGCAATTCCAGCCGCGTCGGAAAGAGAATGGGATAGATGACGGCCGTGTTCGCCGCCAGGCTGTCGAACTTCGTGAGGCGAGCTTGCAGCGCATCGACACATTCGTCTTTGAAGTAGTCGCGCAGCTCAGCGGCCTTGTGGGCTTCGATCGCGTCGCGGGCGGCCAGGAGGTATTGCGTGGCAGCCGGCTGCTCGTCGGTCAGCGAGGCCCGTTGGAGGAGCAGATCTGCCAGCTCAAAAAACAATGGTCGTATCGGGTCCTCATCCGACCAGGACGAGTCTGCAGCGGCGACGGCGACCGCCGGGCGGATGGGTTGCAACGTGGCGGCGGCTTGACGATAGGCCGCGATGGCCTCGTCGAGTTTCCCCGTGGCAGCCAGCTGCCGCCCGAGTTGCCATTGCCAGCGGTACAACGACTCTGGCGCATCGACCGATTGGGCGGAAAAGATCGCGCGCCTCGTGAATGACAAGGCTTCATCCAACCGCTGCTCCAACTCATACAGATGGCCGAGATGAC
>JANYEF010000163.1 GCA_025363325.1 Nitrospira sp.
GAACTCAAGTCGACAAAGACGGCGCAGGAAGTCTATGCCGCGTTGCCGATTGAAAGTCCGGTCAACACGTGGGGCGAAGAGTTCTATTGTAAACTGGCCGGGGTGAAGGACCATCGAGAGACGGCGACAAATCACGTCAAAGTCGGCGATGTCGCCTTCTGGGGAGCTGGGCAGGTTTTGGCCATTTTCTTCGGACGCACACCGATGAGTATGGGGCAGGATCCAGTCCCGGCTGATCGTGTCAATGTGATCGGCCGCATTCTTGGGGATGCCTCGGTGCTACGTAGAGTGATGGATGTCCCCACTATTCGGATCGAGCGGATATTGCCATGAGACTATCGAAAGAACGCATTCGCCACATCTCTGAGTCGGTTGCCTCGAGGCTGCAGCAGGAGGGGCAGGTGGCGATCGTCGGGGATCGCAAGGCGTTCGTCGAGCAGATCGATCATGCCATTATCGAGGAACTGTCGGTCGAAGACCGACTGAATGCCGAAGTGCGACAGCTGTTGAAAGCCTACGAGCAAGACATCGAGCGGGGACAGGTGGACTTTCAGCGGATGTTCACGATGGTGAAGAGTAAGCTGGCGCGGGAGCGAGGTATCATCTTATAACGCGTGAAACGTAAAATGCTGGAACGTCCAACTCCGTACACTTCACCTTGTACCTTTCACGTTTAACGTTTCACGCACGGCTATGTTGAGCGAAGACAAAATCAGTCATCTTTCCCACATCATTCTTCAGGTGGTGAAGAAGAGCCCGCTGGTGACGGTACAGGCCGATGAGGGGCGGGTCCTGAAAGAGATCAAGAAAGTGCTGGCATCCGAGTTGGCGCAAGAAGAAGACATCGATCGAAAGGTCAAGGCGAAGCTGGCCTCCTACTCACGGGGGATCGTCGAGGGCAGTGCGGAGTGGGACGTGCTCTATCGAAAAGCGTTCGAGGAAGAATCGCGGAAACATGTGAAGGGGTGAGGTGTCGATGGAGCGTGGCGGCGCGGTGAAATATCTGTCTTTGCTCGGAGTGGCGTTCTTGCTTGTCGGAGCAGTGGCCTGTTCCTGGAGCAAGGCGAAGCCGTTGGTCCCACTGGCGCTCGAGCCCGGAGTCAAGGCGCAAGCGGTGACTCTGACTGAACAGGGGACGCAGGCCTATCAAGCAAGGCAGTTCGACGACGCGAAGAATTATTTTTCCCAAGCGGTGGCCGCGGCTCCTCAATCGGGACCCGCGCACTATAACTATGCCTTGGCCTTGAATGCCCTGGGCGACCAGGAGCATGCGCGCCCACAATTCATGGAAGCGGCCGACCTGGCTCCGGGCGACAAAGTGATCTGGGATTCGCCCGCGCTCCGTCCCTTCGGCGACCCGAAGTCTGCAAAGGTGTTCAAAGGACCTCTAACTGGGACCAGCAGGCCGAGCATGGGTGGTGGGCCGCGATAAGAGCGAACGCCTGAACTCTGAACGATGAACGCTGAAGTGACCATCGTTTCCTTGTTCATAGTTCATCGCTCACCGCTCAGCGCTTCCTGGCTGGCGGAATTTTTCAACATCCTGCTAAGCAACCGAAGAAGGAGTGAGCGAAGATGGCAAAGGAACTCGAAGTCGGTGATAAGGCTCCCGCCCTGTCGCTTCCCGATCAATCGGGAGAACCGGTCAGCCTGAAAGACTTCACGGGCAAGCAAGTGGTCCTGTATTTTTATCCCAAAGACGATACCTCTGGCTGTACCAAGGAATCGTGCGACTTTCGCGATGCCATCACGCCGATCAAGAAGGCGGGCGCAATCGTGCTCGGCGTGAGTTTCGATGGCCAGGCATCCCACCAGAAATTCATCAAGAAATTTTCCTTGCCGTTCACGTTGCTCAGCGACGAAGACAAAGCCGTCGCAAAGGCCTACGGGGTCTACAAAGAGAAAAGCATGTACGGCAAGAAGTATTGGGGCATCGAGCGCAGTACGTTTGTGATCGATCAGACCAGCAAGCTGAAGGCGATCTTCCGCAAGGTCAAGGTCGACGGTCATGTGGATGAGGTGCTTGCGGCCCTGAAGGCGTAGTCTTCCCGCAGGATGCTGAAAAAGCCCGCCAGCGTCGTTCTCGCCTTGAAAGCATCCTCAACGTAGCCCAGAGGCTACGCCTCCGGTGCTTTCGTCGGCTGCGGCCTTGCTGGACGGACTTTTTGAGCATCCTGTACGGTGTGTTCTTCTTGTTCTAGATGTGCGGACGATCGAATTTCCATCGTCCCATAATACTTTCCCAGACTTCTGTGTGTAGCTGTGCGGCTTATGAGTGTTCTCTTCCGCAGAGCTGGTCTCTTCACGGTCCTTCTCTTTTTGACTGCGGCCACCATCCTCTCCGCGGCGGAGCCGGTTCCGGGAACCTTGACGGTTCACGATAGCCTCACCGCGCCCAACCAGCCGGCCACCATTGAAGCGACGCTTACAGGGAAGAAACTCCTGACGGAGAGCGGTCAGGGAGGGGAACCGATCGAGCTGCTTGTCGCCGGCAAGGTTGTCGTAACCTCAATGACTGACGGCAACGGGCGGGCTGTCTTGTCGTACATCCCAAAGGCCAAAGGGGTGGTCCCATTTACCGTGCGTGTCGGAACCACTCCAAGTATTTCCGCAACCGAAACCGGTGCGAATCTGATCGTGTGGGAACATCGTAGCCCGATGATGGCGGTGGAAATGGCGGCACTCATGGAAGACGCCGAAGGCAGGCGTCCAATGCCCGATGCCGCGGAGGAACTCGGCAAGCTCACCCAGTTCTACTACAACGTGCTCTATGTGGTGACGGAGGATAAGACGGTAGGTACCAACGATCAGGTGAATGCGCAAGCCAGACAATGGCTCAAGGATCAGAAGTTTCCGGTCGGACACATACTCGTACTGCCATCCGGGTCAGAGGGGTTTGGAGCGAAGCTCGATGAACTGCATGCCGCCGGGTGGAAGACGCTCAAAATAGGCGTAGGGCGCACGAAGGCCTTTGCCGAAGCGTTTTTGCAGCGTCGTCTCGAGGCCGTGATGGTGCCCGAACCAGCCAAGGGCGAGGCGCCGCGCAAAGCGAAGGTGGCGAAGGAGTGGAAGGACGTGCGGAAAAGAATGTGAGGACGGCCAGGTAGCTCCTCTTGCTTGTGGAACGCGCACGATGAAACAGTGCTCGTTCGAC
Source organism: Nitrospira sp. (assembly GCA_025363325.1). GTDB lineage: Bacteria > Nitrospirota > Nitrospiria > Nitrospirales > Nitrospiraceae > Palsa-1315. The sequence continues at coordinate 3,155 of JANYEF010000163.1, forward strand.
ACGCGCAGTGGAGGAGCCACCTGGCCGCCCTCTTGTCGGGATGCTTTCCGCTCTGGGCGGGGGAAGAAAGTAGAAGACGAAAGATGAGCAGGATTGGGAGGGCACGCATGTTGGTCTAGGTGCTCCCAGAACGCGCGCACTAGGAAGGGCCTCGTTCGACGGCCGCACATAGACCAACATGCGTGCCCTTCCAAGAGAGGGTAAGCAAGCGAGCTTGGAGGGATCATTTAGATGGATGATGGTCACTTGATGCGCGTATTGAAGCGACAGTCCCGCCACCCGCTTGTTTGAGAACAATTCAAGAAGGCGGTGTTATGTTGCTCCGCATAAGATGCCGTGATAAACCGCTTGATAGGTAATAAACAATTGAATGCAAAGGGGTTACTGAGCGGGCCACCAAATAGTGCGTAGTTCATCACGCGGCATAGCGGACATGTTTCTCACGAAACAGGTTTGTGATCACCTGCGGTTGCTTCTGG
>JANYEF010000224.1 GCA_025363325.1 Nitrospira sp.
TCGCCCCCGGAGTCACCTCCCGAGTCGTTATCTGGCTCGCGTGGCTCCGGCTCGCTGGTCGGTTCTGGCGGCATGATCAGCTGGTTCCTAGCTTTTGGTCAAACGTGAAACATGAAGCGTTCGAATCAGGAGAAAGCGACGCTTTACGAGATACGCTTCATGGGTGTTGGGAACGACTTTGGTGGTCTGTTTCAGCCTTCTGCTAGATCTTAAAATGTTTGCTCAGGGTAAGACCTTGGCGCTGATACGAAGACCCGAGTGCCGTGCCATAGAGCTGACTGGGGCGTGCAAGCATCCTGTCGTATACAACCTTAAAGAAGGTTTGTCCATCATGGATCAGGAAGGGCACGTCATGGGGGCGGACCTCCAGGACCACTTGGGTACCGTGCAGTTCGCCGCTGCCGTACCCAAATCCCGGATCGAAAAACCCGGCGTAGTGGGTTCGTAGCTCGCCACAGGCTGCTTCGAAGGCGACCATCTCGGCCGCGTAGCCGGCGGGAACGCGAATCCGTTCTTTCGACGCGAGAATGTAAAATTCCTCCGGCTCCAAGAGGAGGCTGTCCTGGCGGTGGCGGTATAGGGGTTCCCAAAAATCGAGTGCCGCATAGTGGCCGACCTTCGATAGATCGATGACGTGACTGTTTTTCTTCGCCCGATAGCCGATAATCGGCGAGCCACTTCGGTCGTCTCCCTTTAGATCGATGCGGAGAAACAGGCCACGGTCCGTACGGAGATCACGGGTGCCCAGCGCGTGCTTCGTGGGGAGATTATGGTAGAGCAAGGGCGCTCGCTTGTGGAGCGTCTGAAGCGACCGGTCTGACACGGTGGCGTCGCCGCGCACGAAGCGGATTTGATTGAGAGCGTATCCGGTCTTCACCTTGATCGCGAACGAGCGGGGAACGATTTCCAGATAGAGAGGCCCGGCGTACCCGGGTCGGATTTCGTCGAATCCGGTGTTGAGATCCGTGACGACGCGGGTAAAGACGTCCAGCCGTCCGGTCGTACTTTTGGGATTGGTTCGCGCCCGGAGGGTCTTGGGTAATGCCAGACGTTCCAGCAGGGGCACCAAGTAGACGTGGCCTTTTTCGAGAATGGCCCCCTCGGTCAGGTCCATTTCGTACATCACGAGGTCGGACTGGTAGAAGTCCAGGACGTTGAGTCGGCTTGTGATTTCAGACAACTCCGGCAGGAAGCTGCTGATCAACCGATAGGCCTTGCGCCCGAGCCGCAAATCGAGACTAGCCGGCTGGATCTGCCGGTCTTCGATCGGCACGTCGGCGTGGATAGCACCGCTCGCGATCAGCTGTTTAATCTGTTGGTAGGGCAAAATGCCCTGCGTGGTCCGGGTGCTCACAGGTCGTCGTGCGCTCCATTACTGCACGATCCCGGTGAAGGCGCTACGCTGACCATCGGCAGCTCCCGCGCGGATTCCTGTTTCGGTTGCGGATAGTGGAAGGCCTTGTTCTCATAGTTCTTCAAGAGGACCCCCTCGGCATCCATGTGCACCATGTAATCGCCGGGGAGCAAGGGAATCTTGCCGCCCCCGCCTGGCGCATCGATCACGAAGTGCGGGACCGCCATCCCGCTTGTGTGGCCCTGCAGCGACTTAATGATATTCAGACCCGTTTCGACCGTGGTGCGGAAGTGATTCGTACCCTTGGTCAGGTCCGCTTGGTAGAGATAGTAGGGTTTGATACGAGCGAGCAGGAGCTGATGCATCAATCGTTTCATGATCTCCGGATCGTCGTTGACGCCTTTGAGGAGCACGGTTTGCGCGCCGAGCGGCACGCCGGCATCGGCTAACATTCCGCAGGCCGCTTTGACTGCCGGAGTCAGTTCGTCCGGGTGATTGAAGTGCAAATTCATATAAATAGGGTGATACTTCTTCACGATCGCGCAGAGCTCTGGGGTGATTCGTTCCGGTAGCGTGCCGGGCACCCGGGAGCCAAGGCGAATCAGTTCTAGATGAGGGATGGTGCGCAGGGCTTTGAGTATCCGCTCCAGCAAATGATCAGGTAGGAGCAAGGGGTCGCCGCCGGAGAGAATGACGTCGCGCACCTCGGTATGCTCGCGCAAGTAGGCGATCGCCTGGTCGAGTTCGCCTTTCTTGAGGAATCCCGGTTTTCCGACCAGCCGCTTTCTCGTGCAGAACCGACAATAAATCGGGCACTGGTTCGTCACCATCAGCAGGACGCGATCCGGATAGCGATGGACCAGATGCGGGACCGGACTCATGAGATCTTCTTCGAGCGGATCGTCTTCCGCTCCGAAGTCGTCCATTTCGGCGATGTCCGGGACCACTTGCTTCCAAATGGCGTCGCCTTTTTCTTTCATCGTCGCCATCACCGTAGGGGTAATGCGCATCGGATAGTCGCCCACGATGGCTTCGATTTCTTTCGCGTCGACACCAAGCCGGTCTGCCAAGTCTTTTGGTTTCACGATACTGTCGGCGAGTATGCGTCTCCATGCTTCCATGCGGTCTCCTTTGCTGTCGAGTGGATCAGCCTGCCTATCGGCGCGGTTAGCTGCCGGCGATCCGTTCCTGACCGTACGTCTTGTCCAAATGATCGAGGATGTCGTCGGTTTCCGTCAACACCATGTCCCCATCCTTGAGGACCGGGACATAGTACTGGCCTGAGACTTCTTGGACCACTGTGCGCATCGGGCGAACGTCGGGCACGACGATGTGCTCATATTCGACGTGGAGGTCCGCCAGTTTCTGGCGCACCTCCTCGCAGTCGGGACACCAGACAACGTGATAGAGGGTAATTGCCATATCGTTAAGGATGAACCATGAACGATGAATGCTGAGTAGAAGAGCCTCGGCTGTTCATCGTTCCGCATTCATTGTTGTG
>JANYEF010000273.1 GCA_025363325.1 Nitrospira sp.
TCTTCGAGTTTGGCTCGAAACGCCTTCGGATTGAGCAGATCCCCTATTCGGATACCGATCCGGGACATCTTATCGGCATAGGATGGGCCAATCCCCCGCCCCGTCGTGCCGATTCGGCGAGAGCCCTTAGACTGTTCAGCCGCTTTGTCGATGGCCTTGTGATACGGCAGGATGAGATGGGCACGCTGACTCACGACAAAATTCTTTCCGATCTTCACGCCTTGCGTCTGGAGATGGTCCAGCTCCTCGATCAACGAGGCTGGGTCCACGACGACCCCGTTCCCGATCACACAGAGCGTCCCGCGATAGAGGATGCCTGAAGGAATGAGGTGAAACACGAAGGTACCCCGGTCATTGATCACGGTGTGCCCCGCGTTAGACCCTCCCTGGTAGCGAACCACCGCATCGACGTCGGAGGCCAAGATATCCACGATCTTGCCCTTGCCTTCGTCGCCCCACTGCGCCCCGATCACCACGAGATTTGCCATCGCCTGAAATGCTCCCAAAAAAACAGCCCTGGCCAGACCGAGAGCCAGAGCGGAGGGGCCATGGTAGGGGTGACTCTGTTGTTTGTCAAGCGCATGACCCTCATTTTTCAGGCAGTCCGCGACTCGCCTCACAGAGCACATTATTCATGACAATCGGCAGCGTATATGCGACAAACACGGAACACACCACGACCCGCTCCCTCCCGTTTTCTTGACTGTCGCCGAAGGAGCGTGTTAGCATGACCGCGGTTTCACAAGGATTTTTGCGTATTTCCAAGTTAACCGACATGGGGCTGTAGCGCAGTTGGGAGCGCGCGTGAATGGCATTCACGAGGTCGCCGGTTCAATCCCGGCCAGCTCCACCAAAATAATCACGTAGGTTCTGGAACCTCGACACCCACACCTAATTAATCACCAAATGACCATCGGCTCCTTCCAGTAAGAACGATCCGCCTGGTTCACAAAACCTCTCATGCTCCAAATCGAATCGGTCAGTAAACAATATTCCACGAAGATTCTGCTCGAGAATGTGACGGCGCATCTTCGCCCCGGTTCACGGGTTGGACTGGTGGGGCCCAACGGCGCAGGCAAGACGACCATCTTCCGGATGATCCTCGAAGAGGAATCGCCGGACGAAGGAACCATCCGTAAGCGTCCTCGTCTCCGCATCGGCTACCTCCCGCAGGAACTCGAAACCATCACGGGCAAGAACGTGTTGGACGCCACCCATCGCGATCTCTATCCCGAACATGAGGCTGAACGTATCCTCATGGGATTGGGATTTGCGGAGATCGACTTCAGCCGTGAGGTCGAAAAGCTGTCCGGTGGCTATCGAATGCGTGTCGCCTTAGCCCATCTGCTGCTGTCCAATCCTAATGTGCTGATGCTCGACGAGCCGACTAACCACTTGGATAAACCAACGCAACGCTGGTTCGAGCAATTCCTCTTGAACTCGGAAATGACGCTGTTGATCATCAGCCACGACACGGCATTTCTCGATCGTGTCGTCACCCACATCTGGGATCTCCGACACCATAAGCTCGAAGAATATCGCGGCAACTATACTTCGTTCCAAAAGATCCGCGCAGAGCGGGACGCTCAGCGAGAGGCCGCCGCGGGGCGCCAGGCGAAAGAGGTCGCGCGGGTCCAAACCTTCGTCGATCGTTTCCGCTACCAGGCAAACAAAGCCAGCCAAGTCCAATCGCGTATCAAGGCGCTTGAGAAGGTCAAGATGATTGAGGTGAAGCGCGATCCCAAGCGGGTGAAGTTCAAATTTCCCCTCCCCTCAGCGAGCGGTCGGCAAGTCCTGGAGCTTGAGGGCGCGGCCAAGCGCTACGGCGAAAAAGTGGTCTATGACCGAGTCGATTGTTCGATCGAACGGGGTCAGCGCGTGGCGCTGGTGGGGGAAAACGGCGCCGGGAAAAGCACGCTGCTCAAGATGCTGGCCGGAGTGCTGGAGCCTGACAAAGGCACCAGGTCAGTCGGCCATGGTGTCACCCTGCACTACTTCGCCCAACACCAGGCAGAGACCCTGAACCCGGAACATACCGTGCTCGACTCCCTTTCCGAGGTCTCCAGCCAAGCGGAAACCAACTTCCTCCGCGGGATTGCCGGTGCTTTCCTGTTCACCGGTGACGATCAAAAGAAACTGGTCAAGGCGCTGAGCGGAGGGGAACGCAATCGCGTCGCGCTCGCGCGGATGTTGGTCGAACCAGCCAATACCTTGTTGCTCGACGAGCCGACCAACCATCTCGACCCGGCTTCGGTCGACATGCTCACCGATGCGCTATCGGACTTCCCCGGCACGATCATCTTCATTTCCCACGACCCCATCTTTCTGACCAGAGTATGCACGCGCGTCATTGAAATCGAAGAGGGCAAGGCCCGAAGCTTCTCCGGCGACTATGAGTACTATTTGTGGAAGAAAGCGCAGGAAGTCGAATCCATCAAGGAATCGAGTGACGACTTGAAGGGAGTGGACCACGGAAAGACCGTCGCGCCGACCAGGGCAATGGCCACGCAAGCTCCTGCCAAGTCCTCAGCCGGAGATCGCCGAGATTTGAACAAGACCCAGGCCCGTCTGGAGAAGCAGGTCGCGCGGGCGGAAGCGGAGATCAGCGAGTGCGAAACCAAAATCAAAGCACGGGACCTCGAACTGGCCAATCCCGCACTCTACAAAGATGAATCCACCAAGTGGAGCGTGCTGCAGATAGAGTATGACGGGTGGAAGAAGGATCTTGTAAGGCTTACCGCCCGGTGGGAAACGCTCGCAGCTGAACTGGAAGGCGTCAAACAAAAGTTAACAGCATTCGTCTAGCGAGATAGCGCGCGGGACGGGCGAGACTGGCGGGAAAAGCGAGACACGCGAAACCAGAGCTTGCTCGTCGCGCACTTAGTTAGACGGAGGACCTGACCGTTTCTTCGAGGTAATAATACAGCCAGCGGTTCTTCTCTTTCGTGACCAGCTCGTCCCAGACCACGCCGATTAGAAAGCCCTTCTCCCATGGCTTCGCCCAGGCGACTTTCCCGTCGAGCTTTTCCATCTGTTCCGCACGATCCGAATCGAGAAACGCCAATGACACGGTCACCGGCTGAGCCATCGCCATCTTCTCTTTTGTGTGCAACCCTGCGCCGACTCTATTGACGTTATCCAACACGGCCGTAATCGCCTTGGCGCCGCTCTTCGGTGAAATCAGCGCAGAACCCACCAAGGTCGCCCGAACAAACTTGCGCCGTTCGTTTGTGGTGGCGATTGATGTAGTTGATTTTTGGCTCTGCCGCTTCATGAGTCTAAGTATAACCGATTAGAAATCTTTGTCCACCACCCTGTGAGGCCCTGTAGATAGCAAGTTAACTTGTCCGGTGTATGTAGCATATGATCTGTCCGGTTCTTCCTGTCGCATATTTCAGCCGCGCGCCGAAATTGTTGCGCGCACCGTGGGCCTAGGATCGACGATCGGTGGGGCGTCCGAGCCGT
>JANYEF010000032.1 GCA_025363325.1 Nitrospira sp.
TTACCTTTCACGGCTTTTGCTAGCGTCCTGCAATCTCGTCCAGGATGGCTTTCATCTCCTGCTTGGACAGCCCCTTCAGCATCGCCTTGGCTTTCTGCATATCCGGCGTGACACCGAGGCCTTTGCCATAGATGCGTGCCAGCGCTTTCTTTGACGGGATGAAACCATCGGCGGCGGTGGTTCCAAAACACGCCAGAATGCGCCTGTCGAATTGAGCGAGGCTGGTATCGAGGCCGGTTTCATAGAGGAGTGCCAGTTCGTCGTGCGCAGTCTCACCGAGTGCAAAGGCTTCGGCAAATAGAACTGTGACTCCGTTGGAGGCTTGGCCGTCTTTGAGCAGGGCAATACCCAATGATTCGGTCGGGTCGATTCTCTCGGTATCCGGGTAGGCAGTCCAGAGTTCGTCGCGATACTGTCTGAAGGCCTCGGACGCGTCTTTTCGACGGCGGTCAGACTGGTCGGGCGATAGCGCTTGGCGGCGAAGCTGTGAAAGGGATTCCGCCGCACGCTGCTGGCCGAACTCGACGGCGTTTGTCCACCAGCGGATCGCCAGCGTCAGATTCTTTTCGACGCCCTGGCCGTTGCGATAGGCGTTCCCCATGAAGTACTGCGCCTGCGGAACCCCGCCGATCGCCGCCTCCTCCATAAATTGCACCGCTTCCTGATGCCGATTCGTTAGCTTCAAGACCAGCGCAAGGCGATAGCGGGCGTCGGGAAAGTTCGGTTGCAGCTCCAAGGTTCGGCGATAGGATAGGATCGCGGCGGCGAGATTGCCCAGCGAGTACTGGACGCTGCCCAAGCTGTAATGTGCGTGTGTGAGTTCAGGATCGAGCAGGATGGCTTCCATCAAGGCTATGGCAGCCGCATGCCCATCTTGTTTGGCCATCAGTATGACACCGAGTTGCAGATGGGCTCTGGCGTTGTTCGACTCGAGCTTGAGCGCCACACGGCATTCATCAAGCGCGGCATCGAGATCGCCGATGCGGTAGAGCCCTTGTGCCAACTTCAGCCGGTCGTCCGCGCTGTTCGGCGACATACGGACTGCGCTGCGCAACTCACCCAGATCCATCACGGCGTCCGCTCGCTCGTGCGGCAAGAGTTCTGGGAGCCGGTGCTCATCCGTAGGCACTGGAGCAGGCGAGGTTTCGGAAGATGGCGGTGGGGGCTCGATCATTGGAGGCGGGCCGCTCTCTGGCGCTTGCGCGAACGAGGAATGGACGGGGAGCCATGCGATGAAGGATGCAAACAAGAGGGTCACGAGCACCAATCGACGACGCATCGGAAACCTGTGACCCTCCAGATCTGTTGTCGAAGATGGACAGTATTATAGCACCGAATCGATGCCGGTGGGCTGGGTGAAGTTCGTCGAGGGGCGCGGCGATTGGTGATTCAGCGAGCGTTCTCAACCCGCATTATTCATGAGCGCTTCTGCTGCAATCGCGGATTCGCCGCTGCGACAAGCCTAGAGTCGGTAGCCCGGCGTCCAGGCAGGCGGGCTCGCCACTCGGTCGGTCAACATACCGTTTCAAGTATGCTTCCCTCCCTCGCGGCTCCGCGCGCCTGTCTCACTTGGCGACTGCGCGATTTCGCGACGAATCGTCAAGAATGATGCGGGTTAATGGCCTGCTGCAGGCGCTGGACCGTGCTCTGGAGATCAGGCCCTGAACGGAGCACCGGCTCATGCTGCACCCGCCACACTGGTTCGAGGGGGGCTGGGTCGCTGGCCAGTCGGGGAATCACATGCCAGTGGATGTGAGGGAGTTGGTTGCCGAGGAGTTCATAGTTGATCTTCCTGACCTCATAGACCTGCGCGACAACCTTGGCGACCAGGTTCACTTCCTCCATCAGCTGAATCCGTTCCGTGGGAGCCAGATGAAACATCTCGGTCGCGTGGCGTTTAAAGACGACGATGGTCCAGCCGGAGAAGAATTGATCCTCGTGCAGATAGGCCTTGGAGAGGCCCAGATCCGCGATGAAATGGTCTTCTCTTGGCCAGCTGCCTTGGCAAGCGCTACACGTCATATCCGTCATGGTTGATTGGCCTTACGCCATTCCTCTTCTGTTACCACGCCTTTCTTGATCAACAACTGAATCAGCTTGTCGATGGAGTTGCGACTAGGTGCTGCCGGAGTGGTTCCCGGTTGCACTGGGGCAGCCTGGGTTTGTTTTGGCTCAGGCGGTGGGCGTTTTTGTCCCAGCACTTTGAAGGAAGGTGTGAAGACTGCGAGGTAATCCTTGTTCCTGAGGCTGACGGTGGCCGGGAGGCTGTCGGTCAGCGAGCCGAGGTCCGGGCTCGGGCCAACTGGAATGCGGAAAAATGGCTTGCCATCGTCGGTTTGGCCGTCCTGCCCCAGCACGTCAAACCGTTTGAGGAAGGATTCGCCTGTTAACCCTTCTCGGTCTTCACCAGCAAGGTTGGTAATCTTATCGAGAACGATCACCAGTGAGTCGGCGATCAGCAGATCAGAGGTGTGGTTCCTGACACTGACATCGTAGCGGTATTCGCTGGTAAAGTTGTCGCGGCCTTTGAGCGTGACGACGACGGTGGCCTTGCCGGTCAAATCCGTGAGCTGATCTAGCGGCCCGGCACTACTTTCTGGCGCCATCGGCCACAACAGACCGAGTAGGATGACGGTGAAACTCAGTCGCCAGACTGTCATATTTCTCGACATGGTTGCCTTCCCAGATTGTGAGAAGTGCTTCGCTCTCAACTGGTCTGAGCATAGCAAAGATCGCGACGTTGGGCGAGCCTTTGTTATCCCGCGTGCCTTGACACGCTCTTTCCGCGAACGCTATTCTCGCCGCAGTTGGAGTTGTACTCAACCCTTCCACTGTCGCCACGAATGACATCCATTTCACGACGTGCTCCGCTCCTGGTTCCACGTTCTCTCGTGACGCAGTTCATGGCGCTCTACGACTATCCGCATCCCTTGCAGCCCGGTCGCGTCATTCGCGGGTACGATCGGCCACATGCGGCGCGGACTGCGCGCATGTGCGCGGCGGTGGCCACGGTGCTGGGCCATGGAGCCGAGCGGGTCCGCCAGTATCAGATTGCTTGTCTGCTGCATGACTTGGGCCGTGCCGGGCTCGATCGCCAACTCTTTGGGAAGATTTGGTCCTGGGCCAAAGCGCGGGGTATTCCGACGAGGCCACGGGAATGGAGAGCCCTACACCACGACACTCCCTACGGACGCGAAACAGAGGCCTTTCTCCGGTGCTATCGAAAAGATCTTGAGGCCGATGGCATCGCGATGACGGCTTGGGCGAAGGAACAGGTGGAGATGCGGCTGGGGTATTCGCGTCGGCTTGCCCGTCGGCTGCGGGCGATTCGACCCGCCATTAAGAAGATGGGGGTGACCTGGGCGCCTTGGATGCAGCAGGTAATGCTCTATTATTACTATCCAGAGAAGCTGGCCTCGGCCAAGCCCTGGGTCAGGCAGTTGGCGGAGATTCTTGTCGCTTGCGAGCAGTTTGAAGCCTACAGCAACCAGCGTCGCGGACGGGACTATTATGTGCGGAAGAAGGAAACGTTGGTCGATGCCTTTGCCTATTTGGAGACGTTGCAGCAGGATGGTATTTTGAGTGGCGCGGTGATGGGGGCCTTGCGCCGGTTGACGGCGCAAGGCGAGTTTGATGCAATTCTGGAGGAGGCTCGTGGTTGTGCCTTTACGCGGGGCGAGCGACGAGCCCTCCGAGCGATGGAGTCATAAGATGGCGGTCAAGACGGTGTCGTTGCGTCTCACCATGCAGGGGAACACGCAGATCGAAAATATTACGAAGTCCGTGGCCGACGCCCTGGCGGGCACCGGGCTGTTGGCCG
>JANYEF010000354.1 GCA_025363325.1 Nitrospira sp.
ACACCCAGTTCAATGATATCGGCCCCGGCCTGTTCTATCTCCACGACAAGTTGTTCGGTTACTTCCAGTGAGGGATCGCCTGCCATTACATAGGCAATGAGCGCCTTCTCATCTCCCTGCCGAAGCCGGGCAAAGGTACGGTCAATCTTCGATGTCACAGCGTGATCCCTCGAATTTTGGCGATCTGTTGGACATCCTTATCTCCACGACCAGATAGATTCACGACCAGAAGCTGGTTTTTCTTCATCGTGGGTGCCACCTTCACCGTGTGGGCAATGGCATGGGCGCTTTCGAGGGCCGGCATGATTCCTTCTTCTCTGGACAATAGATCGAACCCAGCCATGGCTTCGTCGTCGGTCACCGAGGTGTATTCGGCTCGGCCTTGATCCCGCAAATAACTGTGTTCGGGACCGATCGCAGCATAATCCAACCCGGCTGAAACCGAATGTGTCAGATTCACTTGTCCATCGTCACCCTGGAGCAGATAGGTCATGGTGCCTTGCAAGACACCGGGCTTTCCTCCTTCAAAACGAGCGGCATGCTTTCCGCTCGCAACACCCAGACCCCCGGCTTCGACGCCGACCATCTTCACCTTCTTGTCCCGGATGAACGCATGGAAGAGTCCCATGGCATTGCTGCCACCGCCGACGCAGGCAATGAGGCAATCCGGCAACCGGCCTTCTGCCGCCAGGATCTGTCGCCGAGTTTCACGCCCGATGATGGATTGGAAGTCACGGATCATCATCGGATAGGGATGGGCCCCGAGAACGGAACCGAGAATGTAGTGGGTCGTGCGGATGTTCGTCGTCCAATCCCGCATGGCTTCGCTGATGGCATCCTTGAGCGTGCGGCTTCCAGCGTCGACCCCTGTGACGGTCGAACCGAGTAATCTCATTCGGAAGACGTTCAGTGCTTGGCGCTGCATGTCTTCGGTCCCCATATAAATTTCACATTGAAGCCCGAACAGCGCCGCAACAGTCGCCGTCGCCACCCCATGTTGTCCGGCCCCGGTTTCAGCGATGATGCGCGGCTTCTTCATCCGGCGGGCCAGTAACCCCTGTCCGATCGCATTATTGATTTTATGGGCCCCGGTATGACAGAGGTCTTCGCGCTTCAGATAGATTTTCGCCCCACCCAGCCGCTTTGTGAGTCGTTCGGCGAAGTAGAGCGAGGTGGGTCGGCCGACGTAGTGTTTCAAATAATAGGCCACTTCGGACTGGAAGCGCCGGTCTTTTTTCGCACGGGCATATTCCTGCTCCAATTCAAGCAGCGCAGGCATGAGTGTTTCTGGGACATAGCGTCCGCCATATGCACCGAAGCGACCTTGTTTGTTGGGAACCGAGTCCATCACCGTCCTCATGCTCGTTTACCAGGCCGAAGAAAAACCACTGTGTCGCAGCAGAACCTCGATCGTACAAGCTTGGAACAAACACACTACCCTCACAGGATGCTCAAAAAGTTCGTCCAGCAAGGCCGCAGCGAGTGAAGGCCTGAGGCGTACCCTCTGGGGTACGTTGAAGGTCTGAACGATGCGAGAACGAAGCTGGCGGGCTTTTTCAGCATCCTGCTGATTGCCGCAGTATAAACGGGCTCATGTCAGAGAGACAACCCTGACGGCTCGAATAAATGCACGCACCTTTTCGTGATCCTTCTTGCCCGGTACCCGTTCGACGCCGCTGCTCACATCCACGCCGTAGGGTTGTACCGCCTGGATGGCCTTTTCAACATTGATCGGGGTGAGCCCCCCGGCTAGGAGAATGCTCGCAGCTTTAGCTATTTCTGCGGCGAGTTGCCAATCAATCACCTGTCCAGTGCCTCCGTAGGCCTGATCGGAAAAGGCGTCCAGTACGAACCCTCGTACTCCGGCCCGCCCACGAAACTCTGCCAAAGCGAGAAATGTGCTCCGATCTTTCACGCGTAGCGCTTTGAGGACCGTACGACCTAACTCTTTGCAATAGATCGCCGATTCGTTTCCATGTAATTGTGCGAGCGCGAGTCCACAGTCGTCCATAAGATTCCGAACCACTTGTAGGTCTTCGTTGACGAACACACCTACCGGTGTCACTAAGGGAGGCAGACTCATAATGATCTGCCGGGCCAGCGTGGACTCGATATACCGAGGACTCTTTCGATAGAACACGAATCCTAAGGCATCGGCCCCGGCATCGACTGCCGCGGCAGCGTCCTCGGCGTTGGTAATACCGCAAATTTTGACTTTGGGTGTATAGGGCATCTTAAGCGTGCGACGGAGCCGGAGCTCCTTGTAATTCACGGATCTTGTTCCCGATGTCTTCGGCCCGAATGAGTGATTCTCCAACGAGCATGGCATGGATGCCGGCTTCGACCAACCGCACTACATCAGCGCGCTGCTGGATGCCACTCTCGCTGACGATCAGTTTGTCAGACGGAATCCGTTTCGCCAAACGCAGCGTCACGGCCAGATCTGTCGTGAAGGTCTTGAGATCTCGGTTGTTGATGCCGATCAAC
>JANYEF010000358.1 GCA_025363325.1 Nitrospira sp.
CGCGACTAACAGGTTCGAATGGCGCCATGTGGAAAACCTTCCGACTTCTTGGGTGAATCATCCATACCCAATCCTCGTTTAGGAAGTTATCCATGACTCCTAACTTGCCGTCGGAATCAAATACCATGGGAATACGACCAATCACCATGAAGACTTCGAACAGTCCATTACCGACTCCACTCATTCCAGTCGTTGACAACCCATCGTTCTCATTGGAATCTGCTCTTGGCGAATCGTCGGGGATCATGTCTGGAGTCTCGACGATCTCCATGACTGATTTTTCATCCCACCCAAAATCGGATATACCGTTTATCAACTGCTCGGCAGTGTAGATCATGGTCTCGCCTACGTTTAGGGCCTTGTCTACATCGGAACAATCCGGCGGGAAAACGTAGAAGTCACTAGGACTTACACTGCGATAATCCACTCCGTCGAACATGATTGATGCTTCGCGAATAACTTCTGCAACATATCCACTTGGGTCTTGCGGATCGGGCTGGGAAGTTACGACACTGCCATCTTTGGCACGCCATTGCTGTTTGCGCTTGTACTCGATAGTGCGCTGCCAACTCAAATTCATGACTGCCATTGGATACCTGTGAGCATCCCATGCGGCATCGGCCAGTGCTTTCTTGAAGCCCCACTGCTCCATCTTTGCCGCCATCAGTGCCTCGACGTTCGAAGCATCATCCTCGTCTCCGACTGCTTGAGATTCAATCGTGCACCAAGGAGCGCCGCCAATCGACGCGGTCATAGACGCCACTTGGGTAATCATGTGCTCCAAAGTGATTGGGTCTTCATGTTGGCTGGAGTTCTTCCACGGGGTCGGCAAATTAAGGCTGTCCATCCCATCTACCTGGGTGGCATATTCACGCAAAATGTCGTTACGTTCTACGCATGATCGGCGCATGAGTTCTGCGCGATTTAGTATCGCATTGCAAACATCGTCGTGGAACTCTTTAGGTAAGTCAACTTTAATCAATGATTAAAATCCTGGCTTTGACTTGGAACCTGGCATAGACCACGGCATAGGAGTCGATGATCCCACCTTGGGAGCACTCGGCACTTTGGGTACCTTGGTAGTAATCGGCGCTATTGTCGCTTTTTGCAACCTGGGTCTTTGCGCTTTTACCGTCGGAACTTTTGATTTGACTGCAGAGATTTTGGCCATTGTATTGCTCCTTTCTTAATTATACTGCTATCCATATTTTTTGACTGGTTCGGGTGGCACATGCTTCTTATCTCTCTCTGGCCTGCGGTCATCAAACAACAGATTAGCAATGCCAATCGACGTGTTCTTGTCGTCGTGACTCGAACCTTCCCCGCCTGCTCTTCCATTTGGAAGCTTGACGTAGGTTATCAGTTCAGCCACTGACCGCCTGCATCGCAACTTGATATTGTCATGACCTTCCGCAGCTTCACGAAGACTATCGGCCAAACGATCGTCTCGGTGAGGCTTAGTACGACTGCTTGCGTGCCATCCAGCCTTTTGGTGCTCGATCCGACGTCCATCCTGTAGGCGCTGGATTGTGTAATAGTGTAGCTTAGGATACCTTAATGTCTTCAGCCTTTCGATCGTCGCCAATCCATGGTTGTTGTCCTCTGGAGCCAGAAGCGCATCATTGTACTGCCGGCACATCCAATCCAGAATATCGGCGAACATCACAGGATCGGGTTGACCCCAATAGCTAACTACCTGCTGCCTGGTATCGTTTCTGAATATGTCGAACGTGCTAAAGTCGTGGTCCTTGTCGGACCGGATACCTTCGGCAATGTCGGCGCCACAGACATAACGCTTATCCTTGTGCGGGTATTCGTATATCTCTATCGTGCCAGTGTATCCTGGAAAATGATCGCTTACCTTGAAGCTTTTGCATGGCCTGCTCTCCGGTTTGCTTAGCTCTTCGTATAGCTTCGTCAGATATTCAGTCGGGTAGTACGCGCTGTCGACCGACGATTGAAAAGCTTCGACATCATTTAGAGGATATTCCTGCTCAAAGAGATCGCTTAGCTCCAGCTTCTTGATATGGCGCCATCGCATCTTATCGTCGGTCAGGTCATGCAGCTTCTGGATTTCAATCTCGACCTTATCCGCATGCCAGTCGTCTCCCATCAACTGGTAATACCGCTCTTTGGTAAGTTCGTATTCCGCGTGCTCCTTCCAGCTAAAGAACTTTGGACGATACCTGCTTACTCCATCTCTGGCGTTGCACCACTCTGTATAAAAGTGCCCCATGCCATTGGCAGTCGTCTCCTCCCAAATGTTGCCGCGATCCGGCACGGCCTGCTTTATACCGGCATCCAATTCCCGCAGCTTTCGAATGCCTATCTTCCACTTTGCCCGCTCGGACATATGCAGATATTGGATAGTCGCGCCTCGACCAATATTCACCCGTCCGGCAGTGCCGATATAGAGGCGCGAGTTCGTATCCTCAAAGTACAATTCGCCGACGTTCTCCTTCTTCAGCTTCCGCTTCTTGTGCTCGGGCAAATGCTCGTAGAACATCCTATGCATCTCGAAGAGAGTTTCGGAGGCTGGCATATCCTGCGCCAGGATCAAAGCGCGGACATTGGACTGATTGTAGACATTGAGGAAGATGATGGCGCCAATGATCGTGCTAAAACCCGGCTGGCGAAACTTCAGGATCAAATCCCTGATACTGGCTATCTTCCAATCGCCTTCCTTCCAGCCTGGCAGTATATCATCAAGATACGCTGCCTGCACCTGATTGGGCACCAGCCTAGTAATCCCAATGTCCGGATCCTTGTGGCGGATCCACAGATCACTTAGCTTCACCGACTTGGCGCTCGGGTCGCATTTGCTCGTCGCCAATAGCGCCGCCCGAATTGCATCGCCATTGAACTCTTGCCTGATTAGCTTGGCAATCTCTCGTGAATCGGTTGGCATTAGTGCTTCCATGGCGCCCCAACTCTCGTCTCCGTGGCAATGTGGGGCACGATTTGCTTCCTAATCACTCCAAATCACCGACCGTGATCGTTTGAAGCTCTTTTCGCACTGATTCCCTCAAATCATCGGGCAATGCATTGAGAAAGATATTAAGCACCTTCGTTTCGTGTTGCTCATCCCCCCACATCCTATTCGCTTTGCCGAGCATATCCATTGCCTTGATCGGATCGTGCAACTCCACCTGCATCGTCTCGCCAGTCGTGAAGACTTTTTTGACTATATGCAGCTTCCCGTTTCGCTTCGCTTTGCCTAAATTCCAGTAGTATTCGCCATTATCGCCAATGTCGGCGACGTCGGCTACCGATCCTCTGGCTATATCTGAAAGCCTCGTGAGTATTTCGGCGCTGCTCATCTTATATGGATGATCCCGATAAAAGTCTTGGATGAGTTTGATCACACCCTTGCGGCTTAGCGCCGCCTGGCCTGAGCACTTCATCCCGCTAAGACTTGCAGATTCTGACGCATCGCCATTGCATTCGCCGAGGTAGAATTCGACGAATTTTAGGTCCTGCGGCGTTGGCAATACGCTCTGGCCAGTGCGAAGGATAGCGTCCTTTCGCGCCTTGCCTGGTGGCGTATCGAGCGGATCAACCAATGGCGCCATCCGGCCCGAGCAGCTTTCGCAAATAAGCTTCGACCAATTCGCGCGCATCCCAATCTAAGTATTCAATATCCGAGTCGCTTCGGCTTTCAAGATCGGCAGCAATTCGCCTTTGAATATCGATTATCAAGATCGCGAATTCCACTAAATCGTACCCATTTTCGCATTTTCTAATGGCAGTCAGGATATCAATTTGCCATTCTTGGGGAGGGCAAATTGTCGCTATTTCGATAGGTCTGGCCGTGCTTTTCTTCATTCCCGCTCTCGCTTCCCCTTCTTTGTGTTGGCGCCTATACCTATTTTACGATTTGTGGCCACAATTCATATTTATTTTGAAAATAAGTATCAATCCCCTTGACAGCCTGCGGACTTAAAGGTATAATAAGACATCAAACAAAGAAGCCGAGGCTTCAAGAAAGAAGAGAAGAATGAACACGAAATCA